>ONWQ01000505.1 GCA_900321565.1 uncultured Eubacteriales bacterium | reverse complement strand
TCAAGGGATCATCTCCTTACCCGGCATCATACCGGTTTTTCCCCGGTCATGCAAGGATTCCCGGCATGTTTTCTGACATTCGCCGGTTCAAAATACTTCAGGGAGCATCACATATGCGCAAATCGATTCACCCCGGTCTTTTGTCCTTCATCCTGTTCTGTCTTGTCATGGCCATGGCCCTGGCATCCGCCAGCCCGGCCATGGCTGAAAGCACACCACGGCTTATCCTTGAAAAAGACGCCTTTACCGTGAATATCGGCCGGTATGGCTGGATCAATTCACATATTCAGGGACTGCCTGCAGGCGTGTATGTCCGCGAAACCAGCTGGGAATCCTCGGACCCGGGAATCGTTGACGTGAATCATGACGGCAAGTATACCGCCGTTTCCCATGGCACTGCCGATCTCATCCGGCGCGTCCGTACAACCGACGGTGCGGTCTACGAAGCCACATGCACCGTTACGGTTATTGTACCGGTGGAGCGCCTTACCTGCGATACAGCCGGACTGAACCTGTGGGCCGGCGAAACAGCCGAACCGCCCGAAGTCACTGTGGTCCCGGCAGACGCGGACGTCCGCGATTACGTCTGGACAAGCAGTGCACCCGGTATTGTGGAAGTGGACGGCACCCGGCTGCATGCACACAGCCCGGGCCGCTGCACGCTCACTGCCACGAGTACGGAACGCCTCAAGGGCCGGACACTCAAAAGCGTGTCCATCACCGTGACTGTACTTCAGCCTGTGGAAGATCTTTCACTTGCGCATGACGGAGAGACCCTTGAACTGAACCTCCATCAGCATCTGCAGCTGCAGGTGCAGACACTGCCCGCCCGGGCGACAGCCCAGGCACCGGTCTATGCATCCTCGGACCCCGGAATCGCCTCGGTCACACAGGACGGCATCGTCACAGCCGAATCTGTGGGTACCTGTACCATCTCAGCCTCGGTTTTCGCCCCCGGCGGACGTGTCATCTCGCGGGCACTCCACATTCATGTCATCTGCGCACTGGAGAGCGTAAAGTTCACTCAGGCGACCTTTGTCGGACTGCGCGGACAGACGCTGTCTCTGAGCGTGGAATATACGCCTGCAGAAGCCACAGATACCGGTTTCCGGTTCACCAGCGACAACCCGTTCGTTGCCGGTGTGGACCCGTATACCGGTCAGGTTACATGCAATCAGGTAGGGGCTGCCGATATATTCTGCACTTCTTCCGGTGGAAAAAAAGCCCGGGCCCGGGTACTGGTGGAGCCAACCGTACCGCTGACCATCCGAAGCGGACAGCTGGAACGGCAGACCCTGGTTCTGCAGGTCAAAAGCCGTTTCCGCGAAACCCGTGTGTGTGCAATCCGGTTCACACTGCAGTTTCTGGACACCACCGGTGCGCCAGCCGGCAGCCCGGTCCTGCTTCAGGCGCAGCCGGACATCCTCCCGGCACGGGTACAGACTGTCCGTGTGCAGCTTCCCGACATTCCGGACAGTGCAGAATCCTTAAGCATACAGATCCTTCAGGCAGACTATTATGAAGGTGGCAGCTGCAGTTTCGGGGACACACCCGAGTCCCGTCTGATTGTTGCACTGCACAAAAAGAATTCATGATCCGTCCACCCGGTTTTCAAGATTATTTCAAGATTACAGTAGTATTCTCTTTCATGCAGGCAGGGCTTACCTGCCTGGACAGGTTATGAAGGAGGCACCCATCATGAGAAGATTTCTCGCATGTCTGATGGCGCTTGCCGTGCTGCTCACATCGGCAATCTCTTTTGCAGAAGAAACGGACGCATCGGACAAGCAAGCTATTGAATACGCCCTGAACCTGGCCAATAACCCGGACCAGGAATGGAGTTATAACGCGTCCGCTGACGCCTGGACACTGTCCGTCGTCACGGCTGTACTGTATCCTGTCATTGAAAACGAGGAAGGCGTTTCTGTCTGTGTTCCCGGCGCCTATGTCTCCGGGATTGACACAGACGGTGACGGAACCGCGGATCTGAACGCCCAGACATACACCGAAGCTGTCAAGGGCCGTCTGGTGATCGATTATGACGCCACAGTCACTTCCAGCAACGGTCAGACATATACAGCCGCCACGGCGCCGGTCATCCTGAACACCGGTGCCGCAGGCTATGGAAATTCCAGCAATACCACCGCATCCTCCACGTATGCAGCCGAGGGCTACATCAATGTTGCCTGCGGTAACCGCGGCAAGCAGGACAGTTATACGGATGCTGACGGCAATACTGTGTATACCGGCGACGCACCTTCCTGCCTGGCAGACCAGAAAGCCGCCACCCGGTTTGTGAAATACAATATTCTGCTCGGGAACCTGCCGGGCAGTGTGGACTACTGGGTCTCCACCGGCGGCAGCGGTGGCGGTGCACACGCAGCCATGTTCGCTGCCACTTCCAACCATCCCGATTTCTATGATTACCAGATTGCTGTAGGCGCTGTCGGTGTGTATCGCAATGCAGACGGTACCTACAGCACAACTGTCACCATTGATGGCGAAGAAGTGGAACTTTCCGACGGTGCATGGGGCTGTGTTGCCTACAGTGCCATCACTTCACTGTATGAAGCCGATATGGCCATGGCCTTTGAATACACCCTTAATACCGAATATGCACACAACACAGAATTCCAGAAAGCCCTGGCAGAAATCCTCAGTCAGGAATACATGGAGTATATCAATGCCCAGAATCTCACTGTGGAAGAAAGCCTGGTCGGTTTCGACCTGGACGCAGACGGTGAACTCGCCAGCACCATCGCACTGACGATTGAGTATGATCCGGAAAAGTATGCCGATACGAATGGCTATGGCGGGACTTACCTGGAACTGTACCTTGCCGAGTTCATCAGCAACCTGCAGTGGTATGCAGACAATCTTGAGTATGCAGACGGCTGGACATGGTTTGATGCCGACGGCAATGCACTCAGCGACGATGCGGTAGCAGCCATGACCTCTGCAGACAAGGCAGCAGCACTGATTGAAGGCAGGTACACCAAAGCCTCTTCAGGCGGTATGCGTGGTGGCCCCGGTGGTATGGGCCGCGGCGGGAATTTTGCCGGAGGCACGCCTCCCGACGGTGGTATGCGCGGCGGATTCCCCGGCAGAGACGGCAGCAGCACGGAAACGAACACCACACTCCCGGAAGGTCAGGCTCCCGAAGGCGGATTCTCTCCGGACTCGGCCGGGACAACAGGTACAGAAGGCAGCGGCGATGAATTGCTCGCAGGCACCCCGGACGCCGGAAGCACACAGTCCGCCTCCAGCACAGTCAATTCTTCCAATTACAGCAGTTTTGAAGAAATGCTCGAAGCCTACCGGAGTGACATCGCTGAGATCGAAGCCGGAGATGCCTACGGCAAGAACCTGGTCCAGCTGTATCATCCGCTGAACTATATCGGTGCTGACGGCACCGAAAGCCCGGTCTGGGCAAGAATCGTCTGCGGTGCAGCAGAAGGTGACATTTCCATGTTCAATTCACTGAACATGCAGATCGCCTGGCTGAATCACGGCACAGATGCAGTCATTGAATGGCAGTGGGACGGCGGGCATGTACCCGGTGAAATCCTCGGAAACTCACTGGCGCTATATGTGGATCAGATGTACGGCAAGTATGTGGACGGCGCCACAGCCATTGAAAAGCCCGCTGCTGAAAAGCAGACAACCAACGGACCATCTGAATCCGCATCCGGCACGGATCTGAGCAGCTGGGTCACTCTCGATGAAAACGGGACTGTATCCTTTACCCTTGCAGACCTGATGCGCAATTACCGCACAAAGGGTGCCAGCAAGGCAACCCCTGGCTTTGACGTCATCGACTATGGTCAGGAAGACTATGTGTTTGGCTCTTCCACTCAGAATGCCCGGCACTGGAGTGTGTGGGTGCTCCGTGCCCTGGAAGAGAATGCCCAGACGCTGGAAGCGCTGTTCCAGCAATAATCACTTACTCTTGCAGCATGCCGGCAGTTTTCTGCCGGCATGTTTTCATGTCCATGGTGACTTTCCCGCATAGGATTTCTGTCCCAGGGTTCAGAAGAAGTTTTCTGAAATCTTCCGTTTTCATGGGACGTTCTGAAAAACTGACGGTATGGATTGAACAGGAAAGACCATGCTGCTCTGCACCATCCGTTTCCAGGTGACTGGCTGTATATTCATCCGCACAGAAAGCCATGACGGAAACAGAAACGTCACAGTATCCCCCGCATGCACTCGTCACAACCGTACATTTTCTGCTGTCGAAACAGAAAAAAACGATACCTTCAGATGACTGAAATCCGAAGGTATCGTCTGCATTCCTGCCCGGTCTCTGTTCAATACCGGGTATACATCGTATCAGGCCCCGTGCAGCATCCGGGCATGAATTTCTTTCCGGTCATCCACTGCCCTGATATCCACACATGCGGATGCATTCTGAATCCTTGCTGTTCCCGGCCTCTTACACATTCTGGTCGTCAGAAGCATGGAGATCAGGAACTCAAACTCTTCCATATCCATCCGGACCCGCTCGGTCCTGGATGCGTTCTCCGCATTACGTTCGTTACGCATGATATGCACCTCCTGCAATATGTGTCAGAAGTTGTCATATGTTTGTGACAATATTGTAATATTTTATTTTTCTTCTGTCAAGCTTTTTGTCTCTTCAGGTTCTTATTTTTCCGCATTTTTCATTTTCTGGCAAAACATGGCGTGGTCAGAAGACAGATTCCACCGTTTCCTGCACAGGCATCCGGTTCTGCAGCCAGAATCCGGAAAAGAAATTGCCCGAATTCTGTATTACAAAACAGCCCTGAAACAGGTTCTGTGTTCTGTTTCAGGGCTGTTACATATTATATTACGCTTTTCCCGGGGTCTGCACTGTAACGGTAGCTTGCTCGGGCACCCCATGCGGTCCCTTATATTTCAGGCACAGCATGGTCATATCGTCAAACTGCGGCGCACTGCCCACAAAGGTATGCACTGCATCCTGAACATACGTGAGCACACTCACCGGGGTTGTATCCTGCTGTGTATTCAGTGTTTCGATCAGACGATCCGTGCCGAACATTCTGTTCTCTGCATCCGTGGCCTCCGGTATGCCGTCTGTATACACAAACAGCTCGTCTCCAGGCTCCAGCTGCATGACATACTCACGGTACTTCACATGCTCCATGCCACCAACCACAAACCCGTGATGATTGTCCCGGAAAAGTTCATACGGACCTTCTGCCCGTTTCACCACCGGATACTCGTGCCCGGCATTGGCATAGCTCAGTTTGCCTGTGGACAGTTCCAGAATGCCCAGCCACACAGTCACAAACATTTCGGCATCATTGTTTGAACAGATGGCATCATTGGTCCGGGTCAGGATCTCTGAAGCCGACTTACCCAGCATGGCACAGCTCTGAAGAATAATCTTGGATACCATCATGAACAGAGCTGCGGGCACACCCTTGCCTGAAACGTCCGCAATCACCACGCAAAGATGATCGGAATCAATCAGGAAATAGTCATAAAAATCACCGCCGACTTCCTTGGCAGGTTTCATGCTCGCATACAGATCAAAGTCCGGTCTGTCCGGGAAAGGCGGGAAAATATGCGGAAGCATGGCCGCCTGAATTTGCGTCGCCATCGTCAGTTCCGTGCTGATTCTTTCCTTCTCTGCTGTGACCTTTCTGACCTGGTCAACATACTGCACCGTCTTATGCGAAAGCGTTGCGAAGGATTCCGCGAGCACTTCAATCTCGTCCCCTGTGCGGTAGCTGTCCTTCATGGTGAACTCCAGGTTATCTTCACTCAGTTCCGCGATCTCACGGGTAATCCGGTTCAGCGGGCGAACAATCCGCTTGCCGAGAACCACTGCACCGGTCAGCATCAGGACCGCAATGACACACAGAAGCACGGTTGCCGTAGTCCGCGAGTGCCCGGTACTCTCAAGGTATACCGCCGTAGTTTCTTCCTGTATGCTGTCATACTGTGCCTTCAGCATGTCCGAAGGCTGGGACAGGGTTTCCTGACTGAATACGGAAATCAGTGCCCAGCCCAGTGTCTTCATCGGCACACCGACCATGAAACAGGGACCATTGCTCAGTGTCACCAGCCGCACATCGGTTTTCTGCTGCAGAGCCTCTGCTGCCAGAGAAGCCAGCTCCGTATTCTCAGACAGCCTCAGGTCCTGTGCTTCTGATACATCCCGTACCTGAAGTTCTTCTTCCTTCCCGTACGACAGAACCACATGCCCGTTTCCGTTGATCACACAGATGGAGCGTCCGCTTTCTCCGGAAATCACAGCCGCATTCCGCATGGTCGTCAGGAACAGGTCGGATCCGACTACAGCAACCAGTTTTCCGTCCCTGTATACCGGCATGGCACAGACAATCCCGATATCACCCGTGAATGCATCCACTTCCACATCCGTGAAAATCAGGTCACCCTTTTCCACAGCCGCCTGATACCACGGCCGGGTATGCGGGTCATAGTCCAGCAGATTCCCGGCTGAATCAAACTTGGATGCCGGACGGTCATCCGCAACCAGGAACGCGCCTTCCGGGAGCGCGATAAAACATGAATTGGTCTCCTCCGAGGCATGGAACAGGGTCACCATCATTCGTTCCATGTTCGATATCAGTCCGAGTTTCCGGTCCAGTTCTGCACTCCCGGCATCCGCACCGTTTGCCAGAATCAGCTGCGCAACCACGGTTCCCTCCTGTGCCGGATCCGGAGCGCCGCAGATTTCCGTCTGAACCGCACTTTCATCCGTCAGCAGGTCTTCAGCATACTCAGCCATGGTCCGTACCCGGGTTGCAAGTCCCAGGAACATTTCATCCGCCGCATAGGCTTCCAGCTCTGTAGTCCGGCCCATGGATGTCTCCACCACCCTGGTCATGATGGAATCCGTTGCCTCACCGATCGCTTCCCGCTGACGCTCGCTGCTTTGAACAGCCAGGTCTGACAGCATGTTCCCGTGATACACGGAAACCGCCATAAAGGCTACTGTAAGCAGGACAACCGTAATCAGGATGAGATTGAATATCTTGGTTTCAATACCGCCGATCACTAATTTTCTGAACCGCTTCATTTCTTCCTCCCGGATTCTCGTCTCTGTATCCGAACCGGTTTCCGTCCGATCCTTTACTTCAGGAACCTGCTGTTCAGCTCCACCGGAATACGGAACCTGTATCCCCGGTTGCCCATGCTGTACAGCTTGAACGCCAGGAAATCTGATGGCACACAGAGTTCCCTGGCCATATGATAGAAATCTGATTCACCCTCACGCACACGTTCCAGCACATCCTCATCCGAAAGCAGAAAGTCTGCTGCGAACAGGTTCGCCTCCCGCTCCATCCGGCTGGTCGTATTGTATACATCCAGGTCTGCCAGGACATTGCCCATCAGATAATCCGTATGCAGGATCAGGTGCCCTGCTTCATGTGCAGCCACAATACGCTGCTCCTCTTCCGGCTGTTTTGAATTGATCACCACATAGGCAGCTTCACCAATCAGTGTACAGTACCCGCGCAGTCCTGTGGCTGAATACCTGTCACTGAACCAGACCTCAACACCCATGCTGTCCAGCAGCTCAAAGGGATCGGATGTATGCGCCGTTTTCCTGTAATACATTGCCTGCTGATAAACATAGTCTTTCATCCCGGTACCCCGTTTCCCGGCAAGATTCTGTCCCACTCCGGCTGCCGGAAACATCTGTCCGGTTTTCCCGCATTGCCAGGGCTCCCTGGTCCTGCAGCTGCGGAAAACCGTATATTCACGATCTCATGGGCCTGTTCATGTCCCATGCAGGCAGCAAAAGCATTGTACCATTATTCCGGACATCCATCCATAGGTTTTTCGAGGTGTCTTCTGCCTGTTTCCTGAAAACATTGCACCGGACACAACCCCTGTACCATACACAACAGCGGCTCTGACTTCTGCCGGACGATCCCTGTTTCTGTTCCGTTTCCCGGGCATCCCGGACAGGTGATCAGAAACTCCATGGAACCATTCATTTTTTGCGTATATCCTGTCTGATGGTAGCAAGTATGCTTCCATACTCAATTTCTTTTTGTCCGGGAGCTTCCGGAAACACATTTTCTCTGGTATACTTGATATGACTATATATGTAATGACCTGATTCTGTTGGAACTCACGACGTGACCCTGTGAAAGGATGGTGACCGGTTACCACCGCAGCCTGAGCTGCGGCAGAAGGGCCGGAGAAGCATGAACATACTCATACTCAACGGCAGTCCCCGGGCAGAAGGCAGTACATCCAACATGATCGAGGTATTCAGCAAAACAGCACAGAAACATGGGCATCAGCTCAGTATCTTCAGTGTCTGCAGGATGAATATCCATGGCTGCCGTGCCTGCGGATACTGTCATCGCGAAGGAAACGGCACATGCCTGCAGCAGGACGACATGCAGCAGATCTATCACGCATTAAACGATACGGAAATGCTGCTCCTTGCTTCCCCCATTTATTTCTGCAGTTTTTCCGGCCAGTTCAAATGTGCCATTGATCGTCTCTATGCCATTTTGTATCCGTCTGCACCAGAAACGCTGAAAAAATCCGTCCTGTTCCTCAGTGCCGCCAAACCCGGCATGTTCACCGGTGCGATTTTTGCCTACCGGGAGTATTTCATCGGGCAGCTTGGTCTGCAGGACTGTGGAATCTACACCAATCAGGACAGAAATTCCATTCCGAATGTGCGTGAATTCGCTGCCAGCCTGTAAGACCGGCAGGACAGCCGGAACCGGATTCTGAACAGGAGGTACCTTCATCCCATGGAGCTGAAAATCCTGCCCTTTGATCTTACTGTATGCAAACTGACTGACACCGCATCTTTTGACCTGAACAGGCCATTCTTCTTTCTTGAAAAAACAGATGAGGAACTCTCCCTTGTCTGCCGGACACAGGATACGCCGGAAAACGTGACAGACCGGGAGGATGGCTGGAAAGGATTCCGAATTCAGGGAGTACTGGATTTTTCCCTGATCGGTATCCTGTCCGAACTTTCCGGGATTCTTGCGAAAAACCGCATCGGTATCTTCGCGGTCTCAACCTACAATACTGACTATATTCTGGTGAAATCGGAAAACTTCATGCAGGCCGTGCAGGTACTGACCGATGCAGGCTATACCATGACACAGGACTGAAAAGAAACAGCGGATGCAGTTTTTGCACCCGCTGTTTCTTTCGGTCTTCTGAACGCTTTCGCCTTATACCGGATCATACCCGCCGGAAGGCTCATGCCTCTTCTGTCTCAAGATCCGGCAGTTCTGCCGCCTTCAGAATCTGATCCACCAGCAGCTCAGTCTTGTATGCATCCATTGCTGTATTATGCACGATGCACTGTCCGTTCAGGGATGCCCTGAATGCTTCCACACCCTGTATGAACCCTGAATCCTGCGCTGTGTATGTCTTTTCCTCCACCAGTCTTCCGTTGCGCCAGATGCGCAGCTGAAGCGGCATGATGATCTCGGCTGTCACATGATTTCCATCCCCGTCCCTGCCGATCATGGCAATCCGTTCCGCCCATGCGCCGGCACACCGGCTGGTAGACAGCAGTCCGACAGAACCATTCTCAAAGCTCAGCTGTGCCGTGCAGAGGCTTTCGTGCATCGCATCGGTCGCAAGCCGCGCCTGTGCTTCCACTTTGTCACATTCACCACATACAAAGCGCATCAGATCAATCATATGGATAGCATTTTCCAGAGTGGCCCTGTAATCCAGATTCTCCTTGTATTTCTCACATACCACCAGTTCC
Organism: uncultured Eubacteriales bacterium; assembly: GCA_900321565.1. Lineage (GTDB taxonomy): Bacteria > Bacillota > Clostridia > Christensenellales > Aristaeellaceae > UBA2943. Next base: position 16,259 of record ONWQ01000505.1, on the reverse strand, counting down.
GGACAAACACGCCCGAAGGCGGCGCGTGCATCCAGGACCGGCGCTGCGTACCGGCGGTTGAACCCCACCGCAAGCGGTGTCCCGGTATCCTGAACCAACTGCACAATATGCCGGCACTCCTTCAGAGTCATAGCCAGCGGCTTTTCACAGAATACAGGAATCCGCTTTTCCAGCAGCACATCCAGATATAAGGACCGGACCTGTTTGGGTGTCAGCAGGATCACCATGTCCGGCGCAAAATCCAGCAATTCCTCAAGCGTTGCAGCAGTTGCGGAAAACCCATACTCGGCACACACCTGCCAGGCCTTATCGGCATGGGCACACATCACACAGACCTGGACGTCTGTCATGCCGCTCAGCATGGGAAAATACTCAGACCGGGCAATCCGGCCCGCTCCGATCACACCAATTTTCATCCGTTTTCCTCCTATGTGTCCCGACTCCAGGCAATCACTGTGCCTGACGGGTCCATTCCCTGAAAGCGTTCCACGCCATCCACCCGGATCCGGTACCCGGTTCCGCGACAGTATTCCATGTCCACACAGTGTCCGCAGACCTGCACCTGACTGAGTGTAAACCATTCAAGCCCGATATCCACCGGGTCCACGCGGATTCCGGACTCTGTAACCTCAAGCCCGGCCACATGCCGCATGACCAGATCAATATAGTAGGAATGCAGGTAATCCGGTTCATCGCTGAGCGCTTCCCCGGTTTCACAGTCATAGTGTTCCACAAGGTAGGGTCTGTCTGTGTCATGCCCCTGAAAATGTTCCAGTGTATACTGACGGAAAAGGTCTGCAAAGTCTGCATCCCATCTGTGTGCATGCAGCTTGCTCTTTTTGGCCAGTCCATCCAGCGCCAGTGCTGTCGTAAACGGCCAGCTCGGGCCATCCCATACACAGCCGTTCCGTCCCTTGAAATAATGCCCCTTCCATCCGCCCTGCGGCGCATAGACCGGAGATGTCCGGCTGACGGAAGCGAACCCGTCCCCGGTTCTCAGTTCATCCGATGAGAGGAGCACATCCAGGGCAGAGAGATGTCGCTCATCCGTGATGCCCGCGACAAAAGGATCCACGCCCGTGATATTCCTGATCCGCGCCTTTTCTTCTGTCAGATAATGCAGATCATAGAAATACCCGTCTTCCTCATCCCACATTTTCTCCAGGATCAGCTGCTTCAGTGTATCCGCTGTCCGGGCAAACTCGCCGGCATCCGGGTCTGCGCACTGCACGCACATCCTTGCCAGAGCGTCTGCATTCACATACAGGCAGCAGGCCAGATCCACCCGTTTGAGCGGCGTGAATGTCGTATTGTCCTGTGCCCGGTCCGGATAGCCGGTAAAATACCAGAAGGACGGCTGATATTCCTTGCCTGTCCGCCGGTGATCATAACAGACCGGCAGGATATCCTGCTCTGTGGCTTGCCCTTTCACCACCGCCCGGAAGTTTTCCTTGAATGCCGGCAGAACTTCCCTGAGAAGTTCCGGATCCGGGTGCACGCACAGGAAGCGATACAGTGCCCATTGCGCAAAGTTTCCGTAATGCGTGCCATGGCCGTCCACGGTCGTCACAGAAAAGTACCCGGCCTCATCCATACTGTCCACAAGGGACCGCACCGTTTCCGCAGCCGGTTTGCCGTCACCCTTCCAGCGCACATCCAGAAGATGCATGGGCGTTGACAGCGGAATCAGCTGAGTAAACTCATGCCCCTGAAAGGCAAAGGGTGTCTTAACTCCCTTATGCGATCTGCCTTCCGTGAAAAAGCCATGCTGCAATCTGCCGGTCCGGGGTTCCAGGTAATTGTGCCTGAGCAGGAACCAGCGGTACCACCAGGTTTTGTCCAGTACCGGATCATCCGACCGGAAAACCGGGACATCCGAAAACCAGGCATCGTACGACGCCTGCTGTCTTTCAAGCAGACTGTCCGGAGTCGTCTGAAGGTATGTCCGGAGTTTTTCCGATGCAGCCTCCGGTTTTTCTTCCTTCATATTCCAGAATGCTGCAGCCACCGTCAGCTGCACCCTGCCGCCGGCCGGGATCCGGAGCATGCCGTTTCCGGAAAACGCATTTTCATCCCGGATCAGGAATCCGGCTTCCAGTCCGTGCGGAAGCTGCCGGACCCGGTACTCGTAGGCCTCCCCGGTTTTTGTGGCTGTGTCCGGAAGCACAAGACGCAGACAGACATCCTGCTGCGCATGGTTGGTCCAGGACTGCACGGATATCAGCAGGTCGTCCCAGGTAATGAACTTGTCTTCCTCCAGACGGACCGGGCCATACACTGCCGTCAGATGCAGATGACTGGGATACCAGTCCGATTCCGTATGTTTCCTGGCCCTCAGGCGTTCGTTTTCCGGCTCTATGGTAAACAGGAGCGGAAGATTCGTCTTATGAATCACATCCAGCCTGCCTGAAAACCCCGGACACGGGTCCAGGTAGTCCGCAGAGATCCGGCTTCCCGTCGGACCCAGCAGAAGCTTGCCCGGCATGGTCCTGAAAGTTCTTTCATGCACATGAAGGATGGAGTCAATACACTCGCGTGGTATACTCTGCATAGCATGTCACCCGCCGGCAGGATCCTGCCGCTTTCTGCTGTTATCCCTTTTTCATCATCCGCCACAGACTCGTCCTTGCGATCCCGAGCTGTCTGGCAGCTTCCGTCTGATTGTTCTGATGGTCCGCCAGAGCCTGGGCCACAGCCAGCATCTGAATCTCTTCCATGGTCTTACCGCTCAGATTGGATGTCTGCACCGGGGATTCCGTGTCAAAGACCACCTTTTCCTTTTTCAGGACATCCTCCACTTCACGCTTCTGGATATAATGCCCTTCTGCACCTGAGATCAGATCCTTCAGAATCCGTTTGAACTGGTCATAGTTTCCCGGCCAGTCATAGTCCATCAGAATCTGCAGGGCTTCGGGTTCAAATCCCACGCTTTCCTTGCCCTCGCGCAGGTTCAGCTGTCCGATATACAGGGATGCCAGCTGCGGGATATCCTTTTTATGCTCCCGCAGCGCCGGCAGGGCCACCATGGAACAGCTGAACAGGCTCAGAAGATACTTTTCCCTTCGTTTTCCATCCTCGCCCACAGTGGTTGACATGGAAAAAATTACCTGATTGTTCTTATGGAATGAAAGTGTCTCCATCAGGGACGTCAGTTCACTGAACTGGCTCTCTTCCAGACTGTTCATGCGTTTGAAGTGCACGCAGGTTCCCTGGTCATTGAGCGGAGACGCCGGGGATGTCATCAGGTATTCCCAGCCACGGTTCCGGAGCAGTGAACAGTCAATGATGCACATGGGTGCATTGGCAAACGGACCCCTGCAGTACAGGAGCCTTGCCATCTGTTCCTTTCCGGTCCCGATCTCACCCAGGATCATCAGCGGCACATTGCGCCGGGTATGCTGTTCATACAGTTTCAGATAGGATGGCTGAGTCACCCCGTAAAAACTGTGAAAATAGCTGTCCAGTGCTTCATCCCGGTTCTGGTAAGTAATTCCGAACTTTTCACTCGCAGGTCTGGCTGTATGCCCCTGAACAATCACAAGCGTCTGGGCGTCCCCTATGGGCTGGACACGTGCAATGAACTGCCGGCCATCCGCATTCAGTGTCAGACGCCGTTCCTCCCGGTCTGCATACACCTGCTTTTCCTTCAGTCTCTCCAGCATTACGGACGGAATCTCATCCGACTGGGCTGAAAAAAGGACTTCCCCGTCACCGGAAAACAGATAGGTCCCCTGTTTCTGCGCCTCCACGACGTTCCGGAGCATCCGGTTTTCCCTGCGCAGCGGTGCATAGTAGCGCACCAGCTGCCTGACGCGCTCAAACGCCATACGGAAGCACTCGGAACCGGAGGTAACCAGCAGGGACGGAATCCCGAATTCCTGGGCAATGCTGCTGGTCACCACGTCGCACAGTACCATGGGGCACGCGTCCTCAACCAGCTTGCTGAGTACTTTTCTGGCTTCCCCCGCATCATGAATGGTATGGATTTCAATCGTATAACGCAGAATATCGCAGAGTACCGACGCATTCTTCGTCACCGCCGGGAACCCGACAATGGCGTACCGCTGGGTGCCTGCACTGGCAAGTCGTATAGTCCTGAGAATATCGCTCACGCTCGGCTCCACGTCAATCACCGGGAACCCGGTCTGGGTGCGGATCAGTTCCGCCGTACCACCACGGGAGATCACAACATCAAAATCCTGATTGGAGTATTGTTTGGCTATATCAGCACCTTTCTGCAGATCGCCCAGGGCCCCGGTCATCTGAATATCGGGAAAATTCCGGGCCTCCTGCTGTGCAATTCGCAGCATGCTCTCATAGGGTGCAATCAGTAATACCTGGATTTTTTTCATAATCTGGCCTCAGTTCTCAATTGTTTCATATTTCAACACACCATACTCTATCATATCTGTGCAGCCAATTCAAGGCCCGGGAAATTCATATTGTTTCAAATTGCAACTACAATTCCGCTGAAAAAGCATTGATTCCCAAAAATCCATCTGCTATTCTAGCCGTGACAAAACGAGCACGCTGTTCAGCACGACCTGTATGTTGCAAATTGAAACAATTTATATTCCGGAGGGATACCATGAATCTGCAGTCCATTCCGCACCTGAATGATATGACCGGAGACGGCCGCCTGTTCCTGGACCACGGGTTTGACCCGCACGTCAAGGCATACCTGCCCACAACATTCCGGGATAACCATGCGTCCAATCTGCTCGAGCTTGAAAACGGTGATCTCCTCTGCACCTGGTTTGCCGGTCTTTCGGAAGGTTCTTCGGATATCAAGATCGCACTTTCACGGCTGAACCACGATTCCGACCGCTGGAGCGAGCCGGTGCTTGTAACGGACGATTATGACCGTTCCGAGCAGAACCCGTCTCTTTTCCAGTCTGAGGACGGAACCGTCTGGCTGCTGCATACCGCACAGCTCTCCCGGGGAAAAATGACTTCCGAAGAGTGGCGTGCCAAAGTCCTTGCCGGGGAAGCCAAGGGTCATTTCACCATGCAGGATACCGCCGAGGTGCGTCTGCGCCTTTCCCACGACAACGGATACACATGGTCGGATGCCATTTCCTATTTCACCAAACCCGGAGCTTTCTGCCGCCACCCCATCCTGAAGCTCTCCAACGGGGAATGGCTGTTCCCGATGTGGTATTCCCAGCCTGAAGAGGATGCAAACAAGCCTCAGTACGGCGGTGACTATTCCGTGGTACAGATCTCCGGGGACCAGGGAAAGACCTGGACCGAGTATGAGGTGCCGGACAGCAAGCGCCGCGTGCACATGAGCGTTGTGGAATCCCGGCCTGGGCATCTGGTTGCGTTCTTCCGCAGCCGCTCCGCAGACCGGATCTACCGTTCTTTCTCCGAGGACTTCGGCAGAACCTGGACGGTACCCACCGCACTGGCGCTCCCCAATAACAATGCTTCCATCCAGGCCATCCGTCTTCAGAGCGGCGCTGTGGCTATGATCTTCAACTACTGCAAGGGTGGAGACGACCCGGACGCTGTGGTCTGGGGCGCACCGCGTGTGCCGGTTGTGGTGGCTCTGACCTATGATGACGGAGACACATTCCCCTATATGCGCGCCATCGAGCCCGGCGACGGGTTCTTCGGGGAATACCTGGGCAGGAATCATACCTACCATTATCCATGCATCATGCAGTCCAGGGACGGTAAGATCCACATCTGCTACACGCATTACGGGCGTGCCTGCATCATGTATCATCAGATTGATGAGGACTGGATCAAGGCCGATTATTCCCGCAGATAATCTGGCGGCTGGAAGCCGCAGCGTATCCACGCCAAGGAGGTGATTGCAGATGACGGCACTTCGCCGCAAGGACAGGCCGAACCCTGCCATGCTCGGAAAATCGTCACTGCGTTCCCGTCTCATCAAGTACCGGTGGCTGTACCTGTTCCTGGTCCCCGCAATCATATGGTACATCATTTTCGCATACGGACCGATCTACGGGCTGCAGATTGCCTTCAAGGATTTCAAGATCCTCAAGGGCATTGAGGGCTCCGCCTGGGTCGGTATGAAGCATTTTAACAAAATGTTTGCCGACCGGACCTTCATCCGTGTCATGTGGAACACAGTGTACATCAGCCTTCTGAAGCTGGTGTTCATCGCACCCTCCGGACTTGTACTTGCACTCCTGCTCAATGAGGTTACCCATAAGTTCTATCGCGGTCTGGCTTCCAGCATTACCATGCTCCCGCATTTCTTCTCCTGGGTCGTGATCGGGTCCATCCTGCTGGAAATCCTGTCGCCTTCCACAGGCATGGTGAATGCCATCATCCGGTTCTTTGGCGGGAAACCCATCTATTTTCTCGGCGAAACCAACTGGTTTATCTTCTGGGTGATTCTCAGCGATATGTGGGAATCCGCAGGCTGGAACTCCATTATCTTCATCGCCGCCATCGGCGCAATCTCCCCGGACCTGTACGAAGCCGCACAGCTGGACGGTGCCGGGCGCTGGAAGCAGCTGATCCATGTCACACTCCCGTGCATTGCCGGTACCATCGTTGTGGTCATGGTGCTCAAGGTCGGTTCCATGATGAATGCCGGGTTTGACCAGATCTACAATATGTACAATGACGCGGTCATGTCTGACGTGGATATCATTGATACCTATGTTTACCGTCTGGGTATCCAGTCCAGTAAGTACAGTTACTCCACCGCAGTCGGTCTGTTCAAGAACGTGATCAATCTTGCGCTGGTCCTGCTCACAAACAAGTTTTCCAAGATGATCGGCCAGAACGGGCTGTTCTGAGGAGGTGGCGATATGATTCAGGCAGCAGAAAAAAAGCGCAGGCGTTCCCCCATCAACCGCGGGAATCCCGTGGCGAAAGCCCTCATTTATATCTTTCTTCTGATCTTCATGATCTCTGTCATTTATCCGATCTATTATCTGCTGATGTACTCTGTTTCCAATTATGGCGGACTGAGCACTTCCACAGATCCCTTCATGCTCTACCCCAAAGGATTTACACTGAAGGCCTATGAAATCTTCTTTTCTCAGAACTACATTCATACCGGGTTCGGGGTCACCATTTTCCGGACTATTACCGGCACATTCCTGACCGTGATCGTCACGGCTCTGACCGCCTATCCACTGTCCAAGCGGGACCTGCCGGGCCGCAAGTTCCTGATCTGGTTCTTCATGCTGAACATGTTCTTCCAGGGCGGCCTGATCCCGACCTACCTGACCATCAAGAATGTCGGACTCCTGGACAATATCTGGGTACTGGTCCTGGTACCCCTGTGCAATACCTACTACATCCTGCTTCTGCGCGAGTACTTTGAAGGACTTCCGGAAGCGCTGGAGGAAGCCGCACACATCGACGGTGCATCAGCTCTCCAGATCTTTGCCTACGTGATCCTGCCCATCAGTATCCCTTCACTCATGACGATCGGCACATGGGTCTTCTTCACCCACTGGAACTCCTACTTCGATTCCATGATCTACATCAGTTCCACCGCCAAGCATGTGGTACAGGTGCATATCCGGCGTCTGGTCATCGAGCAGAATAACATGCTGATGGCTTCCACCATCGCCGTATCCGGCGGCAAAATGGACCAGCCCACAGAACAGTCCATGCGCGCTGCCGGCATTATGATCACCATTGTGCCTGTCCTCATCGTTTACCCGTTCGTGCGCCAGTACTTTTCCAAGGGTATGGTGCTCGGTGCCGTAAAAGGCTGATTCCGGTTTCAACGCCCTGTGGCGTGAAATAAACAAACAAGGAGGAAAACATCATGAAAAAGTTCCTGAGTCTTGTCCTCGCTATGCTGCTCGTTCTGTCCATGGTCGGCGGAGCCCTGGCCGAGGAAAAAATGACCATCAAGTGGCTGGCCGCTCTGGCTCCTCTTGAGGACGATTCCTGGGGTGAAAAGGCATTTGAGGAAACCTTCGGCGTTGACGTTCAGATCAAGAGAGCCGAAAGTGAAGACGAACGCGCTGTGATCTATGCATCCGGCGATATCCCGGACTACATCAACATGGGCAACAGCCTGAACGCAGTGGCCAACCTGGTGGACCAGGGCATCCTGCGCCCCGTGACTCTGGACATGATCAAGGAAAACATGCCGGAGTACTACGCAATGTGCACTGCCTTGGATCCTGACTTCTTCACCTATGGCATGGTCGACGGCGAAATCTATGCCGTACCGCGCTACAGTGCCACTTCCGCTCCCCTGGTCGGAACCATCCGTGCCGACTGGCTGCGCAAGCTGAACCTGGCCGTGCCCACCACAGTGGAAGAGCTCACCGAAGCTTTCACCCAGTTCACCTTCGGCGATCCCGATGGCAACGGTGTGGATGACACCTATGCTCTGACCGCAGGCGGCGGCTCCACCACCTCCGACTGGCAGCGCATCTACTTCCCGTCCATCTTCGGTATCTATAATGTGAACCCCTACTACTGGACCGAGAATGAGAACGGCGAGCTTGAATTCGGTTTCGTCTCCGAAGGTAGCCGCAAAGCTCTGACCCTGCTGGCCGACTGGTACAAGAAGGGCCTGATCGATCCCGAGTTCGTGACCACAGAACTGCGCACTTCCGGTACCGACGTTGCTTCCAAGTTCTGCTCCGGCAAGGTTGGTTACATGGACTGCCTCGGCTTTGATGACTATGAGTGGGACAATGACGGTCATGTTTCCGCCAAGTGGGTCGCCAATTCTCCCGAATGGCAGGCTTTCTTCTCCTCCACCACAGACACCAAGGTCCTGTATCAGTATGACACCACCTCCGACTTCTCCGAAGCTCTGGAAGCTGTCGGCCCCTACTACATCAACATGAACCCCGTCAAGGACGAAGAAGGCAATACCGGTTCCTATCCGCTGGAAGGCAATGTCGGCGCATACCTGTGCTTCGGCGCAACTGCTGACGATGCCAAGGTTGCCAAGATCATGCAGATCCTGAACCAGGAAGCTACAGACGAAGAGACCTACATGCTCCACTTTGGTCCAGAAGGCATCCAGTACCTCAAGACCGAAGACGGCACCCGCGTCTTCAATCCGGAATACACCAACCTGCCTGAGTATCATCCCCAGGGACAGATCCTTGGTGTTGGCTGGTGCCTCTATCCCATGTACTTCTCCAATCCTGACCTGCTGACCGCTGTTGCCGGCGACCGGTATGTCCAGCGTTATGACCGCGTGCTCCCGATGTTCCGTGCATTCCCGAGCTTCGATAACAAGCTGAAGGCCTCCCTGCCCGCAGCCATCGAATATCCGGAAGCCACCACCACCTTCGTCTCCAACAACATCGTCAAGCTCGTCCGTGGCGACATCTCCATGGATGACTGGGACAAGGTTGTGGAAGACTGGATGAACAACGGCGGCCGTGAACTGACCGAGCAGGCCAATGAATGGTACGCAACCGTCAAGTAATCCTTGATGGATTCCCCGGAATTTCCTACAATTCCAAACAGCCCACTCACTCCTTCCGGGTGGGTGGGCACTTCTTTTCGGACAGGTGGTGGAATACATATGGCAGACCAGCCTATCAGGATCATGCTAGCAGATGACTTCACCGGCGCCATGGATGCCGGCATGCAGCTGCTCGGCACATATTCCGATATTCCTGTCATCCTCAGCATTGACAAGATTCCTCAGATTTCAGCACCCTGGATGGTCCTGAACACACAGTCCCGGAACCTGACCGTACAGGAAGCTCTTGCGGTATATAACCGTCTGATCCCGGACATGGATACACGGGGACAGATCGGATACCTCAAGGTGGATTCCACGCTGCGCGGCAATATCGGGATCATGCTTGAGGCATTCCTTTCCCATGGGATACGTCAGATTCTTCTGGCACCGGCACTCCCTGCCGGAAACCGGAAAACTGTGCATGGTGTGCACTATGTGGATGGTGTTCCTCTGTCCCGGCATGAGATTTCCCATGATCCGTTTTCCTCAGTGCATTCCGATCGCGTGGAGGACATCATTCACGCTCAGACTGCACTGCCGGTCTCACACCTGGACCTGGAGCAGATCCGCAGCACTTCACCCGAGGCGCTGGCCCAGACACTCCGGCAGATGCACTCCATCGTCCTGGCAGACAGCGAAACAGAGGAAGACCTGAATAAACTTGCTGAAGTTCTTCGCCTTGCACCGCATGTTCTCCCCAGCGGCTCAGCCGGACTGATCTCCGCCATGTACGGCCAGGCACGGACAGTGGATGCTGAACACACCACGGAGACCCCTGTCCTGATCCTGCGCGGATCACCTGCGCATATCGGCAGACAGCAGCTCGAGAATGCCCAGGCCGAGCTGCCGGACCTGAAAGTCTTCCAGGTGAATCCATTCAGTGATACACAGGAGCAGATCGAAAAGGCCACGCAGTCTGTACTGGATACGCTGCGGCGGGGCGGGAGCGTCGCTGTGGATGCAGCGGCCGGCAGCAAGACCGATCCGGTTTTTCTGAACTTGGAAGGCGCAAAGCTCAGGGAACAGCAGGCGCAGATACAGCATTACCTGAACCGGACAGCCCTGGAATGCTGCAGTGCCGGTCTGGTCCATCAGCTGATCCTGATGGGCGGCGACAGTGCATGCGGTATTCTGGAAGCCCTGGATGCCAGCTGGATCCGTCTGTATGGGGCTGCCCTGCCCCTGATCCCGGCCGGTGTCATCATGGATGGCGTGGCCCGGGGTGTTCACGTCGTGACCAAGGCCGGCGGGTTCGGGAAAGTCAGCGCAATCACACAGTTATTGGAGGCAACCCACGATGCTCAGTAAGCCAATTCTTGCCGTTACCATGGGCGATCCTGCGGGGATCGGCCCGGAGATCTGTGTCCGTGCGTGGCAGCGCATGGATCACAATGCCTGCATTCCGCTGTTCATCGGGGATGTGTATCCCATGCAGGCAGCCATGCGACTGTTCTCTGTCCCGGAGACTGCACTGCATGTCGTGCAGGATGTGTCCGGGATCGTGGATGCCCCGGATGTCCTGAACCTGTATCCCGTGGGTGCCGTCTCGGAAGGCGATTACGCACTGGGTCAGGTCAGTGCCGCGGCCGGGCATGCCGCATTCGAGTATGTGCGTACTGCGATTGACCTGGCCATGAAAGATCTGGTGGACGGCACGGTAACCGCACCGCTGAACAAGGAAGCGCTGCACCTGGCCGGGCATAACTTTGCCGGGCATACGGAAATCTACGCACACTTCACCGGCTGCAGCAAGTATGCCATGATGCTGGCGCAGGACGACTTCCGCCTGATCCATGTATCCACACATGTTTCGCTTCGTGAAGCCTGTGACCGGGTCAAGAAGGACCGGGTGCTGGAAGTCATTGAACTGGCGCATCAGGCATGCCAGGCCATCGGGATTGAACATCCCAGGGTCGGTGTGGCCGGACTGAACCCGCACTGCGGTGAGGGCGGACTGTTCGGGCGCGAGGAGATCGATGAGATCCGGCCGGCCGTGGAACTGGCCCAGCAGAAAGGCATCCTGGCGGATGGTCCGATCCCGCCGGATACCATCTTTTCCAAAATGCGCGGCGGACTGTATGACATCTGTGTTGCCATGTACCATGACCAGGGGCATATTCCGATCAAGCTGATCGGGTTCGTCTATGATCCGGTCCTGCAGAAATGGCAGTCTGTGGACGGCGTGAACATTACACTCGGCCTGCCCATTGTGCGTGTTTCCGTGGATCACGGCACCGCGTTTGACATTGCCGGCAAGGGCGTTGCCAGCCCGGCGAGCATGCTGTCTGCCATCGATTATGCGCTGAAAATGGCGCTGACAAGGAGGAATCAGAATGTATAAGCCTGAAGGCGTCATTGTTGCCATGGTCACGCCCATGACAAAGGATGGGCTGGTCGATGAGTCCGCACTGCGGGCACAGGTAGAGCGGCATGTAACCAGCGGTGTCTCCGCTGTGTTCGTACTCGGAACCAATGGTGAGTTCTTTTCCCTGGACGAGAGCGAAAAGGAAACCGTGATCCGCATTGCTGTGGATCAGGCAGCGCACCGGATCCCGGTTCTGGCCGGTGTCGGGTGTCCCACAACCATGCAGACCGTCCGTCTGGCCAGGAAAGCCGAAGCACTTGGTGCCGACGCGCTTTCTGTGATCACACCCTACTTCGGCAAGACAAGCGATGCAAGCCAGATCGCATTCTACGAAACGGTCGCCGGCAGTGTCAGTCTGCCGATCCTTCTGTACAATATTCCCATGCGCACCGGGAACAGCATTTCCCCGCAGGCACTGAAAACGCTTGCTCAGATTCCCGGGATCGCCGGCATCAAGGACTCCAGCGGCAATTTTGACAACACACTGCGGTACCTTGAAATCACGGACAGGAAATTCCCCGTGCTCGCCGGAAACGACTCCCTGATCCTGTCCACGCTCATGGCCGGCGGTGTCGGTGCCATTGCCGGGACTGCGAACCTTTTTCCGAACAAAGTTTCCGGTATTTACCGTGCTTTCCGTGCCGGTGACCTGGCCGAAGCTACACGCCTGCAGGACGGACTGCGCCACATCCGCAACTGCTTCTCTCTGGGCGATTCCATCGGCGTGGTCAAGCATACCGCCAACCTGCTCGGACAGAAGGTCGGCGAAATGCGGCCGCCCTTCGGTGTGCCTACCCCGCAGTGGGATGAGAAACTGACCGAAGTTCTTCATGAATACTACGCAGACTGGAGCTGATGACCATGGACCGACTGAATACACCCAAACGAATCTATGCAGGCCCGGGCTGCCTTTCCAGCCTGCGCGAAGCCGTGGACGAGACCGGAGCGAAAAAGATCTGCCTGCTGATGGACCCCTTCGTCCGCAGTTCTGCCAAGGGTGAGCAGATCCTGAACGCACTGGAAGGCCTGTCCGTTACCGTACTGGATGACTTCCGGCACGAACCGACCTTCGCCTCCGTACGTGCGCTGCTTGCACTCCCGGGGCTTCCGGAAACCGAACTGTTCATTGCCGTGGGCGGCGGCACAGTCATGGATACAGCCAAAGCACTGACCATGCTCTGCACACAGCCGGAACTGATGGATGCACTGCCCGATGTGTCCGGACTCCGCTCCCAGCTTCCGCCCTGGTTTGCCGTACCGACTACGGCCGGTACCGGTGCCGAAGCCACACCGAATACCATCCTTCTGGATGAGCCAAAGCAGCTGAAGGTCGGGATTGTTTCGCCCCGGACCATTGCGACCTGTGTTTTCCTGGACAGTGAGCTCCTGGCATCCCTTCCCCGCCAGCTGGTCATCTTTACAGGTCTGGACGCGCTGGCACATGCCGTGGAAGCCTACACATGCAAAAAGCGCAGCCCGTTCCTTGAACTGTATGCGCCTAAGGCCACACAGCTGATTTTCGAAAACTTCTCCGCTGCCTGCGCCGGGGACCTGAATGCCCGTCAGGCCATGCAGTTGGCGGCTTACTATGCCGGTGTCTGTCTGACCGTCGGCTCCACGCATGCAGCTCACGCAGCGGCCTATCCGCTCAGCGGCATCTTCCATGTCCCGCACGGTGAAACCATTGCAGCACTCCTGCCCGGCACCATGCATATGTCCGCGGTACAGTGCGAAGACCGTCTGGCCACCCTGGCCTATGCCATCGGGGAAAAGCCGGACGCGGCCAGTTTCCTCCGAAGGCTGGACAGTCTCTATGCACAGGAAGACGTGCGGTTCCATCTGGAAGAACGCTATGGCGTCAAGCCTTCGGATTACCCGGCCATGGCCGCCCAGGCCATCGGAATCCGTCGTCTGCTGGACCAGTGCCCGGTGGAAATCACCGAGGAAGGGCTCGTCGAACTCTACCGTTCCATCCCCACATAAGCACCCCAGACAATCCGCCCGGGAAGCGCTGCTTCTCCGGGCTTTTGGAAAGCCGGTGATGCCATGCTTGCCCGACTGATCGAACCCAGACGCAGCCGGCCCGCCTCGCGGCAGCATTTTTCCAACCGCGATCTTGTCCACCTGATCTATCCCGTGGTGATCGAGCAATTTCTTGCACTGCTCGTCGGGATGATCGACACCATGATGATCAGCAACGCCGGAGAAAGCGCAGTGTCCGGTGTTGCACTGACCAATCAACTGGCCAATGTCTTTATCCTGGTCTTTACTTCCCTGGCCGCAGGTGGTGCAGTGATTGCCAGTCAGTATGTCGGGCATGGCGACCGGGAAAAAGGTGTGACCGCTTCCTGCCAGCTTCTGCGCATTGCCGGCTTTGTCTCTCTGGGCATCAGTCTGGTACTCTTTGGGCTCTGCACACCCGTCTTTGATCTGCTATTCGGGCAGGTTACACCGGAAGTGCGCAGTGCAGGGACCCGGTACCTGCGGATCATCATCTGTTCCTTCCCGTTCCTGGCCCTGTACAATGCCTGTACCGCACTGTACCGCTCCATGAGCCATACACGGGAAGTCATGTACACCTCCATCATCATGAATGTGCTCAACGTGATCGGGAACGCCATCGGCATCTTTGTGCTTCACGCTGGCGTGGAAGGCGTAGCTTATTCGACACTCATTGCCAGGGCTGTGGCCTGTCTGATCATGCTCTTCGGGATCCGCAACAAAAGCCTGACACTGCATATTGACCGCGGCGTTCTGCACCCGGTGCCGGATATGCGCAGACGGATCCTGCGCATTGCCATTCCCAACGCACTGGAGCATGGACTGTTTCACGTGGCCAAGGTAGCACTCAGTTCCCTGGTTGCTCTGTTCGGTACCATACAGATCGCTGCCAATGGCGTCGCGCAGAGCTTCTGGTCCATGTCCTTCCTTTTCAATAATGCCATGGCACCTGTCTTCATTACAGTGGTCGGCTGGTATGTCGGTGCCGGGGACCTGGAAGGCGCTGACTATTCCATGCGCAAGCTGCTGCGCATCACACTACTGGGTTCCATACTCTGGAATGTGGTTTTCCTCGCGCTCATGCCCCTGATTCTGGGCCTGTACGTGCTCACTCCGGTCACGCACGCTCTGGTCGTCCGCCTGTGTCTGATCCATAACATGGCCGACGGGATTCTGTGTCCTGTGAGTTACTCCTTTGCCGACGGTCTCAAAGCCGCCGGGGATGTGAAGTTCAATCTGTATGCAGGCATCTTCTCCACCGTGGTCTGCCGGGTGATCCTCGCCTGGCTGCTGGGGCTTCAGCTCGGTCTGGGCGTCACCGGTGTCGCCATCGCCATGGTCCTGGACTGGGCAATCAAGGCATCCCTGACCCTGGCACGGTACCGAAGCCGGAAATGGACACAGTTTCATGTACTGGAATAACAATGAATACGAAACCCCGGACAGCGTCATGTGCCTGCACAGCAGCACACAGCCCTGTCCGGGGTTTTCTGTTCAATCCATCAGTCTGCGCTCATAGTCGATGCTCCACATTTACCGCACCTGCTGCAGCCATTACATACCAGCTTCATTCCGCAGCACTGACATTGCCTGCCGAAATACGGCCTGTACATTTTCTCTTCCGGAATCGGATACCCCCAGTCATCTGTCAGTCTGAACTCGATGGGTTTTCCTGCATGGCTCAGTCCGGACCTGTATGCCTGTTCGGTCTGTACACTGCCTTCAAGCCGGTACGTCTTTCCATCCTTCACAAACCTGCGCCCTGTACTGCAGAACACAAAGGTCACATCATACCTGCTGCATTCCTCACTGAGTCTTTTCACCCATTCATAATAGCACGGACGGGCTCCGCCATAGTTTTCCCCATCACACAGCACCTGTTCAATCTGGCCCTCCGGAAGGTACCTGCTGATGGAAACCGGGCCGATCAGCGGAGCACACATGATTCCCTTGTGCCGGAACGGAAGACTCAGCAGAATAGGGATCCGTTCATCTGCCCGCCTCTGGTTTTCGCAGGTGACATTGAGCATGACGTTCTCCCAGCCGTCATCCCAGTTATACGGCAGGTGATCCGCTATCCTTTCCGGGCGTTTGGTCAGCAGAAAGAACTTCACATCCGGGCGCTGATGGATGATCTCCCAGGCTTCGCTCCGCCAGGCGTCCGCTTCTTCCAGAAAGAAATCGGAGGTCATGCAGACCCTCAGCATTTCCCCGCTTCTGACCCTGTATTTCCCGTCATGGGTTTTGCTCAGCGGATACCGGAATCCGGCCTTCGTCCTGTAAACTGTACTGCCGTCCCTGTTGCGCTGGGCATCCAGATAATACATATAACAGTTTTCACAGCCCTCACTGCACTTTCTGCAGCCATGCCATGGGTTCCAGATATCATGCAAGAAAGACCACCTCCGACTCACTCCGTCCCACTGCCGGTACCTGATTCTGCACAGACCC
>ONWQ01000322.1 GCA_900321565.1 uncultured Eubacteriales bacterium | reverse complement strand
TCGTATTCCGGAAGCTGTGCGGATTTCAGTTCAGGAAGTGCCATTTCCTCATTCAGCCGCAGAAGCTGTACGTAAAACATATGGAACAGGATGGCAGTATACTGATGGTTCACTGTATGGCAGCTTGCCATATAGCGGGCACACTCATCCATGGTTTCCGCGGCATGAAACCCGTCCGCATTCAGGATATAGTGGTAGAACCGATTCGCACTGTGAAAAATCCTCGACGAACTGAAATAGGGCATTTCATAGTCCGTTTCTTCCATATAGGTAATGGGCTTTACGGATACACGAAGAAGAAACTGTGTCTGTCTGCGTGCAGTATCCAGCATTTCAATGCCGTTCACGACTTCACTTACCGTAACTGTGATTTCAGCATTTGCCGCATCGTCGAATGCAGTCCGGATCCTGAGCAGTGCGGAATCCAGTTTCCCTTTCGGTACCTCATCTGAAACAACCACCAGCAGATGCCTTCCAAGAAACTGGGCAGTATAAAGAGGCAGCTCCTTGGTGACAATCGACATCAGGACCACCTGGCAGGAAGAAAACCGGTCCAGTTCCTGCTGAAGGTCCATGTTCATGCTCAGGCTGACAAGCCTGTAGCGGGCAGGGAAGTTGCTGAAATAGTGTTTTGCCTGCATGAATTCAGTTACATCAGGGTCCGGTTTTGTGGCAATCCTCTGGAATGTATAGGAACGCAGCATTTTCGCCTGCTCGTCCAGCATGGCTGTATAATCCCTGAACCTGTTTTCGGTTCCTTCCAGATAGCTTTCCAGATACTGGTATACATCGCCACCCCTGTATTTGCTTTTGGGTACGTTTTCCGGTACATAGCCTTTTACGTTGTCCAATAGTTTTAAAACGGGGCGGGAACTGCGATAGGAAAGCACAACAGCCACGATTGCACCCACCAGTACGAAGCTCAGTATAAAAAACAGATACATTCTGTTGAAGCTTACCAGCTGGGCGCTGAACACTGATTCGGGAACCAGCAGACGTGCCGACAGCGGGAAACCGCTTTTGCTTGCTGCATCAATGGTTGCATACTGCTCCCGGGGACGTTCAGCGCCGAGCTGGAGAAGGGTCGTCCCGTCCTCACCCGACAGTATCAGTGTCGTATCCTCGTATATGCCGGAGAGAGAAAGCAGGGAAGAAACATGATCTGCGTTGATGACTGAGAAGAGCAACTGCTTTGTCGAATTGGAGGCAAGAGGGACTCTGCAGGAGTATACCAGCGCATGATCCATCTTTCCCATGACGGATATCTGCCGCACAGGGAACAGATGGCTCGGTCCGCTGAAGCCATTGATATAGGACAGCCATTGACTGGCTTCCTTAAACTGGCTGTCAAAAACGAACTTATACAGTTCATTCCTGCCGTAAAAAATATACCTGTCTGCCAGCACGATATCATTGGGCATCAGCAGGCACAGCTGCATACCGGTCGGCATAACAGAAACCAGGCTCCCGAAAGTTTCCTGGGCGCGGTAGGCTTTGTAGACATCCCTGCCGGTCGGCGGGAGCGTGATATGCCCGGCTGTCAGAATGTCTGCATCTGTTGCCAGTGAAGTTGCAAGGGCTCTGATCTGCTCGAGCTCCCTCTCGAACTGATTGAGTCCGCTTTCCAGCATGGATTCACTCGTCTTCAGACTTTTTTCCCGAACAATATGCAGACTGGTCTGATGAAAAGGAACGTACATCAGGATAAGCACCAGAAGGAAACATAAATAGAAAAGCAGATATCGCATAAAAAGCTTCCGCTTCATTGGCATGCCCCCTATTCCAGTTGTTTACTTCTGAGAATAGCATGCGGCCACCAAAAGTCAAGAAAAGGAAAGCAAAAATCACTGAGCATACCATTTTTCAATCTTTCCGGCAGCGGCAAGGGCCTCTGTTGTCCCTTTTTTTCACTGTCTGAAAAGATTTCATTGTACTTTTCTGACGGATATTCAACCTGATTATAAATGTTCACCTTTCCTCGGACTGCAAACCGTCCTATAATGGGCACAGCAAGCAGGCCTGCTCATCGAATATTTTGAACCAGGGAGGCAATTCAAATGACGACTAAGAAGCTCCTTATTCTTGCATTGACAATCATCATGGTGCTTTGCCTTACAACTGCCGGTTCCGCTTCCGCGGAAACTGCACCACCTTCTTTTCCGTTCTCTGAAGAAAAAATCACGCTCACAGTGATGGTACCGCAGACAAGCGTGATTGAGGATTGGGAAACCAATACCATGACACTGTATATTGAAGAAAAGACCAATATCGATCTCAAGTTCACGCACATTGTGAACGACAATGATTTCATGGATAAGCTGGGCCTCATGATTGCCGGGGGAGGCAATGATCTGCCTGACATCATCCTGAATGCGGGAATGGACCCCCAGGAACTGCAGAGCTGGGGCAAGAGTGGCATGATTATCCCTCTGAATGAGTATTACCAGAAGGATATGTACTATCTTGCTCAGTCTTTTGAATCCTGTACCATTCCTATTGATGAATGTCTGCGGTATATGACCTGTACAGACGGGAATATTTACGCTCTCCCGTACTATGGTGAATCGACCAACAATAAGTTTTCCCAGTCGCGTATTATGATTTACAAGCCCTGGCTGGACAAGCTTGGCCTGGCTGCTCCGACAACGGTCGATGAGCTGGTGAACGTCCTCCGTCATTTCCGCGATGATGATCCGAACGGGAATGGCCTGAAGGACGAGATCCCTCTGAGCAGTGCGAAAAACCGTATTCAGAATGTCCGCCAGTGTCTTATGACCCCCTTTGTCTACACCCAGGGCAATTATTACCTGCCGCAGGATGATGGTTCCATAGCTTTCAGCTTTACCCAGGATGGGTGGCGGGAAGGCATGCGCTTTATCAAGGGTCTGATTGACGAAGGCCTGTTTGATTCCGCATTCCTGACGCAGGACATGAAGCAGCTGACCGCGACCATGAGCGGTGGGGACGCCGAGACCGTCGGTGCCGTCGTCAATATATCCACTTCCAATATGAGCGGCAACGATATCCGGCGCTATCAGTACGTTCGTCTGGCTGCACTTG
>ONWQ01000097.1 GCA_900321565.1 uncultured Eubacteriales bacterium | reverse complement strand
GTTCTTGTCAAAGAAAGAAATGGTTACGGGTTCTTCTGCCAGAACCGGTGCCACCATGGTCAGGACCATCATGGTAACCAGCAGCAGACCAATCAGCTTCTTCATGAATGTTCCTCCTTTTCAGCGTCAGCTGAATTTGTTGGCCTCATTATATGGTCATATGTCTTGCCCGTATATGGAATTATGACAGATGTATATGGACTTTTGTCTTCTGTTTTCGTGGTCATGGCGCTTTGGCATGTAGAATCCGGGCCCAGTTTTCACATCAATCACAAGCGTTCCTCTTGATTCTATATCAACACACGACATTTTACACTGTCGTTCCCTCACATAAAGCCTTCAACAATACAGCATCTGTGCCATCCAGCGTCCATTGCAGCCTGCCGTCCGCCGTCTCCGTCCGCATACCTGTCCACAGATCCTCATACACGCCTTCCGGAAGCCCAGCGCGTTCCAGGTCCACCGTGACGGTTTCCGGGCGTTCCTTCCACGCAAACAGTGCCACATAGGTCCCGCCCCCGATCCGGGCTGTAAATACCGGGCACGCACTGCCGCCTGCGGCATCCACCGGCCGGAATACCACACCGCTGCGCGCCACTGCATTGACTGCCGCATTCCCCGCAATCCTTTCAGTCCGCTCCCGGGTTCCGGGACGGCTGTAATCCTCGGACAGCAGCATGACCGAACCCGCAATCACCGCCGACGTATACCGCGCCCTGGCCTCCCCTTCCGTGGAATCCCGGAGCATGCAGAAACTGCGCTGCAGTACGATATGGTCCGGATCATTGAACTGGTACAGCCTGCCACCGGTCCACCATGAATACGTCTGTGCATTGAGCACATACTCCACGTCCTCCGAAAGCCCGAATGCATCACAGGAGAAGCGTCTGGCATTCCCGTACCCGTACGGGAACAGCGGGGCAATGGACAGACTCAGGAAGAAGGGCCGCCCGATCTTCTTCTCATCATACAGCTCTTCCAGCACCCGGTACCCGTATGCCAGTGCCTGCCGGCCGGTCCGGATCTCCGGATCATAGTGCACGCCCTCCATGCCCGCGTGGCTCAGGAAATCGATCTTCAGATAATCATAACCCCAGTCAATGAACTGGCGCGCTTTCTTTTCCGTCCATTCCAGCCACAGCGGATGCGTCACATCATAGGGCACTGCCCGGTCAATCCGCGGCAGCGGTTCACCCCGGTCATTGCGCAGCACGATCTCCGAGAACGTGTGCCCCGGCATCATCGGGATCTCCCGGTCCAGCGGCCAGAAACAGGCAAACGGCGCATCATAGATGCCTGCCTTCTGCCCATGGCTGTGCAGATCATCCCGGATCCGCAGCCGGTCCTCTTCCGCCACGCGCTGCCACCCGCCATCCAGGTTCAGGTAGGTCTCCCCGTGGTTCTCAAACCCTCCGGGCATCAGCCTGTCCCGTACAAACGTACAGCTGTCCCCGAAGTTCTGTGCATTCAGTGTCATGGCCAGGCCTGCATAACTGTTGAATCCGAAAGGCACGCCCTGATCCCACATCCGCGGCCTGCGCTCGGCCCCGAGTGCATCCGCATACACTTCCAGCAGTGCACGCCAGTCCGGCCCGTACGCAATCCTGAACCGGGACGAATGCACTTCCCTGCCCTCCAGCACGCCATGCGGGTTATAGTCGTGGCTGCCCTCATCGCTCGCGCCCTGCCCGCAGCGCGCTTCCAGAATCCGCGCATCCATGCCCGGGCAGGCGACCGCATTCTTCCATACATCAAAGTCCATGGCCCCGATGAGCAGTCCTTCCCGGGTGTCTTCCTTCAGAAGTACCGTCACATCATAGCTTCTGCGCCCGGCCCGCAGTGCCACGGTCTCATAGCGCATCCACATATCATTGTCATACGGCACCAGAAGCATCCTGGCCCCCAGGTCCCGCCACAGGTACGGTTCGTCCCCTTTCCCGTGCGCGATCAGTGGTGTCATGCTCCGGCATCGCACGGCCGTCCCGTCCTGCCTGGAAAGCGTACACTGTGCAATGGCCCCGTCACCCGTCACACGCAGGGATTCCGTCAACGTCAGCCCATGCCTGCACGTATACACCAGTGTCAGACCGTCTTCCCCGGCTCTGACCTCTGTGTGCTCAGCCTCTCTGCTGTCCGCCACATTGCCCGTGTCCGCTTCCTGCGCAGATGCTGATGCTGAAAGCACAGGTTTCCCGTCCAGATACAGTGTGAACACTCCGTTCTCTTCTGCCTGCCAGGTGTATGTCTGCTGCATCGTACTCCTCACTTTCCGGAGCCTGTACCGCTCCACGTGTCCCGACTGCCGCCTACCAGGGTATGAAGGAACCCCGTCAGGCAGCGTCCTGCATTCTTTTTTCGTCAGCCCGGGGATGATTCTTCTTTCGTGTGCTTCTGCTTTCCGGGCCATGTCATGGTGTGCTGTACCGGAGTATACCTCAGGTGCCCCGCACCGGCAAGAGATACCGCACCCCGCACGATCCGGGACCGTTCTTTCCCGCCATAAAAGAAAAAAAAAACAAGAGCCTTCCAGAGGAAAGACTCTTATAGTATGTCCGGACTGAGTGTCTGTTTCCATGCCCGGGTCCGACATTACTGCCACGGAACATAGAAGCGGGAGATCATCTTCACGATCCCGTCTGCATCAAACACAACATAGACATTGTCTGTGCCGAACCCGATGCCCCGACCGTCCGCTTCCGCCTCCAGCATGCGCAGGAACTCATCCGCCGTATGTACCCGGGGCAGGTCCTGCGCGGTACCGGTTTCAGGATCCACACCGTCCAGGAAGATCAGGCCGTCATCCACCGGCACATCCAGAACCTTCAGCGTAAGCCAGAGCCAGTTATTATAGTCCATGGGCCGGTAATTCCCGTCCATGTCCTCCACCAGCCAGACCTTGCCTTTTTCATATTCATACCCGCCGCCATTGATGGAAACCGAACCGGTCTCGTCCCGTTCAATGG
>ONWQ01000048.1 GCA_900321565.1 uncultured Eubacteriales bacterium | reverse complement strand
GGATGCGCATAGCTGCTCACAGATGTGATCCAGGGCAGCACTGCGATGCTGATATCCTGCAATCTCACCAAGCAGCGTATGAAGATTCGCAGCAAACGCGTCTTTCTGCCGCTGTTTCCATGCACTCAGGACAGGCTGCATATGCAGTGTGCCCGTCTTCAGAGGTACCGGCATCTGCAGAACCGGTGCATTCTCCACCTGTTCCCGTCTGTAAAACCGTTCTTCCGCTTCATGTCTGAGTGCTCCGCACCATGCACTGATCTCTTCCTGTTCCTCAAACACTCCGGTCCGAAGAACCTCGTACCCTGACGGAAGATCCGCGAGCGAAGCACACAGGCTGTCCCTTTTTTCTCTCAGTCCGAAACGCTCCGTGTCATACAGAAGAATCCACAACCCGTCCGGCATATATGCTGTCAGGCATGTACTCCGGTGCTCTGAACTCTTTTCCCGGTACATTTCCAGGATTTCATCTGATTCCGGCCTCGGATGATACACAAGCGTAAACGAATACTTCCGATGCACATAGAACAGGCTCAGTTTCTTCCCTTCAAGCTCCGGAATCCTTGCGGAATGATCACCTGCCGCCATGGCGGCAAATGCCATATCCATCACGGTCTGGCGACTGTCCCGCTGCTCCAGAATGCGTGCCCGGGTATTTCTGAGCAGTTCCTGCATCTGTGCACTGTCGAGCTCATGCTTGAGAAGATACGAGGCTGCTCCGATGGCAACCGCATCCTGCGCATAATGAAATTCCCTGTATGATGTCAGAATGTAGATGATTGTTTCCGGATACTGCTCCCGTACCCATTTCCCGAACTCCAGTCCGTTCTCACCCGGAAGTTCAATATCCAATATGCAGACCGGTATGCTTCTGCTCTGCAGGATTTCCTTTGCCTGGGCACATCTCGTGCAGCACACAGGCTGGCCGAACCCCAGCTCTTCCCAGTTCACCATCCTGCAGATATGTCGCAGCGCCAGCACATCATCATCCAGCAGCAGTATCGGTATCTGTTCCATGCTCTTCTCCCCTGCGGATCATCCGCACTCTGATTTCAATCCGGGTGCCTTCACCCGGTACCGAATGAATGCTCAGTCCGTTGTAATCCCCGCCATACATAAGCCGGAGCCGTTCCAGAATATTGCTCAGTGCAATGCCGCGCATGCCATAATTACCCTGTCTGTTCAGGCATTCTCTGACCTGTTCATCCGTCATGCCCACACCGTTATCACTGACATACAGAACCAGCCATCCGTCCCCGGGATCCTCGGCTCCAATCCGCAGCTCACAGCATTTCCCTGACGGTACAATGCCGTGGATCAGAGCATTCTCCACAACAGGCTGGAGCAGCATCTTGGGCACGATGCACCCTTTCAGCTCTTCAGGAACGCAGAACACCAGGACAAAGGCATCCGGGTATCGTGTGCCCTGAATATTCAGATAATGTTTCTGGGTTTCCAGTTCCTTTTCCAGGGTTGTCATTTCCTCATGTTCAATGAACTGTACCGTATCCTGAAGCAGAGAAATCAGTGAATTCGTACACGATATGGCATCTGTAAGGCGTTCATCTTCGGTGAGATAGACAATCGAGTTCAGCGTGTTATATATGAAGTGCGGCCGGATCTGCGCCAGAAGCAGATTGGTCCTGATCTTCTGCCGGTCTTCTTCCGCCTGCATTCTCGCATTCATGTACTCTTTCAGATGTTCCGCCATTTCATTCACACTGTTTCCCAGGACTTCAAACTCATCCCCGGTATGCAGCGTGACCCGTGTGTCCAGCCTGCCCTCTGAAATGTCTCTCATGGCACTGGTCAGTTTCTTCAGCGAATGCCCCGTGCGCATCACGAGGGAAGTCAGAGCCAGAATCAGTCCCACAAACAGTGGCACGACAATCAGCAGGAACCCGAAGGTCTGTGCTATGCTCCTGGACGACATCTGAGACTTGTTCAGTACCAGAAGCAGCCGCCATCCGGTACGCCCAAGCCCGGTGATCTTATAGTAAGAGGACGCGGTCTCCTGGTACTCCGCCGTGTCTGACTGAAGCGGAATCTCTTCATCAGGCAGCGGTCCGTTCAGGGACTGCCCTGCCCTGTCCAGCAGATAGATGTTCGCATAATCACTGGTATACTGTGCAAGCAGTGTTTCAAACACATCCCAGTTGATTTCTGCCGTCAGATAATAATAACCGCCGCGCGGATCCTCCGGTATGGTATAGCGCAGGATATAGCTGACACCATCCACATACTTGCTTCCCATAGGTGTAAAGAACCGGTGCTTTTCACTGAATGTGCCGTTCAGTCCCTGCTTTTTATAATTCTGATACCAGGGCTGACTGAATTCTTCGGCATAATCCTGCTCATACCCGCGCTCACTGGTGAAGATCTCGCCATCGGGACGCTCAATGATGAAGGTATCCACGAGCCGGCAGAGACTGGTATAGCTCTTGAAGTGCGCCATAATATCGTACCGGATACGGTCCTGTTCATAGACACTCAGGTTGTCTCCGGACATCAGTTTCTCATTGATGGTTTCATCCATGCATATGATCCGCGCAAACAGTTCGGTTTCATCAAAGGCATTCATGACCTGAGACTCGATCTGTTTCATGACATTATCATTGTCATTCATGGACCGGTCCATCATCAGATTGTCCAGTGTTGTATAGCTCAGAAACGCAGTCAGCAGCAGAAACACAATGGACAACGGGATCAGGACAATCAGAATCTTTCTGTTCCAGGTCATAGTATCCCCTTTCCGAAAACATCAATCAGCCCTTGATCGCGCCGGCCGTCAGACCTCTGATAAAGACTTTGGAACCGCAGATAAACAGGATCAGGATCGGCAGCGTGGCCAGTGCCAGAGAGCACATCTGCGCGCCGTAATCCGTACTATATGCGGCAGCCAGATTGGCAACCATAAGCGGAATGGTGTACATGGCCGGCTTGTTGATCGCAATCAGCGGCAGCAGATAACTGTTCCATGACCACAGCCAGATCAGGGTTGCCATGGTAGCAAGTCCCGGGAGGATGCACGGAAGTACGATCCGAATCAGGATCCCGGGTTCACTGCATCCGTCAATCCTTGCGCTCTCAAGCATCTCCGAAGGCACACCGGTTTTCATGAACTGCGCCATAAAGAAGGCACTGAAAGGATGCGCGATCCATGTACACAGCAGTGACATATAGGTGCCTGTCAGTTTCATGGTCCGCATTTCAATCATGTATCCGATCACAGAAATCTGTGTCGGCAGCATCATGCCGATCAGAACCAGCGTATAGAACAGTTTTTTCCCCAGGAACCGGAATTTGGCCAGAGCATACCCGATACCGCATGAAGTGATCAGGGCCAGGACGACAGCTGCCGCTGAGATCATGATACTGTTGGCATATGACCCCAGAAGGTTATGGCTCAGGGCCGTTTTCACATTCTCCACAAAGTAATTGCTCGGAATCAGTGGAAGGCCACGCATCAGGTCTGCCGTCTTATAGGTTCCCATGGAAAAGATCATATAGAACGGGAAAACAGACAGGATGGAAATCAGTCCGAGCAGAATATAGGCCAGAACCTGTCCCGGATGATTACTTCGCTTCATGCATCCTCATCTCCTTTCCGGTTGCTGACAAAGAAACTGATCAGAGACAGAATGGCAATCAGTACAAACAGGATCATAGCCTCCGCGGAAGCGTATCCAATGGCATTATTCGCCTTATATGCGTCGGTATAAAACTTCCAGATCACAGTATACACCGAATACGAAGGCCCGCCGACATTGGAAACACCTGCCGACCATCCGCTGTACAGCTGAACCGGCTCGTCAAATAACTGGAAGCATCCGATCAGACCGGTGATCATCAGAAAGACCGTTGTATTCCGCACGGATGGCAGAATAATCCTGAAAAATACCTGCCGGGAGTTCGCGCCGTCAATCTCCGCTGCTTCACATTGTTCCTGAGGGACAGCCAGCATGGCAGAGAGATAGATTGTCATATAGTATCCCGCACAGCGCCACAGACACATGAGAATCACAATCATTCTGGCAGACCAGACCTCATGCAGCCAGGCATAGTTTTCCTTAAGAATCCCCAGATGCGTCAGCACACCGTTCACAATTCCGGAATTCCAGTCAAACATGTAGGCAAAAATCACGCCAATGGCCACCGGGGTTGTAATATACGGCAGGAAATTCATGGTCTGAAAAAGCCTGCGCCCTTTCTCAAACCGGAACAGGGCATATGCCATGACCACACCGGCAACCAGCTGCAGCGGAACAATGATCACCACAAACAGCGCTGAATTTCCCAGTGCCTTCATAAACAGAGTATCCCCGGTAAACAGACGGATATAATTCTTCAGTCCTACATACTTCCTGACCGGAGAAATTCCATTCCAGTTATAGGCGCTCAGCTGAAAGGAAAACAGGATCGGATACACTGAGAACATGAAGAAGGCAATCAGGAACGGTGCAGAAAAAATGTAAGGCCACGGATTTACTTTCCGGAGTGTCCGTTTTTTCCCAATCGCATAACTCACCATCCATCACCTCAAATAAAAACAGGGAGGAGGCTGCTGCCTCCTCCGCAAACGTTCAGAGTCACTTTACAGTAGCATCCAGCGAGTTCAGCTGAATTTCCTCAACGAACATGCTCAGTGCTTTTTCTGCATCGATCGAAGTGTCCTTCATGTACGTAGTGGACAGCTTGCGCAGGGTCGTATCAATCAGAGAGTCATATCTGGTCTTCGGTGCATTCGGAGCATCCTGGGTCAGAGTCGTCGTATAGAAATTGATCAGGCTCTGGCCGCCGAAGAAAGCATCAAACGGTCCTTCGATGGAGAAGGGTGCATAGCTGCTTTCATAGTACGGTTTGTAGCAGGAATAGTTTCCGATGTTCTGATACATGAAATCGCCGCCGATTTCAGAGAAATAACCGAACTTGATGAATTCCCATGCAGCTTCCTTGTTCTTGCTGCCGGAATAGATGCTCACAGACGTTCCGCCAACAGTGAAGCTGTTGCCAGGTCCCTTGCAGACGGCCCAGTCACCGGCTGTATCCGCAGCATTCGGCGGGATGACCAGAGATGCGCACCAGCTGGCTGCTTCATAGAACAGGTAGTCATAGGAAGCATAGGCTGCATACCAGGAAGCAGAGTCAATCTCATTGGTTCCGATGATGCCGGCATCCCGCATTTCAATAGCGGTATCCACGGCATACTTCATACGGGAGCTGATGTCCACGGTATCCCCGTCAATAAAGGGCTTTGCACTCTGGTTGCTTGCAACAAGCAGAACGTCACCCAGAGAAGGCATCATCTTCACGCGTCCATCCGTCTTTTCCAGGATTTCCTGGCCCAGCTTCTTGAAGCTTTCCCAGTCGGAAATCATAGCGCCGACTTCTGCAGGATCATCTGTGCCCAGAAGCTCTTTGGCCATGGAACGCTTGTATGCAAATCCGGCGGTTGCCACCTGCATTTCGACACCGACCACATTGCCGTTCGGATCGCACATCAGCGGAACAGAAGAGTCCACCATGTCTGCACGGTTCAGATTGTAGGGTTCCTGCTCAAGGTTTTCGCAGATGCCCATTTCAAACAGCTGGCCTCTCCAGCCTTCGCCCAGAAGAATATCCGGCACATCAAGGTCGGAAATCAGGCTGCTCTGAAGCTTTTCCATATAATCGCCCCAGGCAACGTCCACGACTTCAATGGTCACATTCGGGAAATACTTGTTGAACTGTTCAGCAATCTTGCGGTTACCGGATCCATCCCAGTCCCAGATCACTACTTTGCCACTCAGTTCTTCATTCACTGTATAGTTTTCCGCTGCAGCAAATGAAAAGCAGGACATGACAAACAGAAAAGCCAGAAATACAGACAAAAGCCGTTTCATAGTCAAACCATCCTTTCATTTTCTCACACAGTCCTCTCAACCGGACTGCCCTCTGAGAAGATTATAGCAAAGCGGAATCATGTTCAGCTTTTATAAAATTCGTATTTTTTGGACAAAATGCAACAGTTTTCGACAGGTTAGCTTGCATGTGTAGGTATTCCGCTCGCCCCAGTTCAGTCAGTTCCTCACAAACCAGGAAGCCAGGCGTAAGAATCCCTATCCATGCCCTTGCCTCCACCTTGAAAGCAAAAGCGCTGCAACCTGCCAGTAATATGGTTTATGACAGGTTTCAGCGCCATTTCTGTGCCTGCAATATCTACGACTCACAGCGCGGTAATTGTCAGAAGATGACCACGCTCATTTCCGCAGCCGTTTCATATCAGATGTCTTTGCCTCGGAAGGGCAGACAAGCCATGCGTTGTTTTTTTTACCGTTCACCCCGTTTCCGTATGCCCGGCTAAACCCATCTTTCCGGTATTCCGCGCATGCTTACATCATCGGCCCGGGAATACGCCTTGAGAATTCATAACTCGCAGGTCCGGATTGTCTCGCCTGTCATCAGCTGAGGAAAAGCTCACGTTGCCGGCCATCACGCAGGAAGACAGGTATGGAATCCATGGATAACGGTATGCTGACTTCTCTGCCTCCTTCATACCGGTTTCCTGTATTGGCATCCATCCATGATACACCTGCTGGCAGATATACAGTTCTTGTCTTCTGCCCCGGTTCCAGAATCGGGGCCACCAGAATGTCCGGTCCGAACATATGCTGGTCTGCATAGTCCCAGCACGCTTTGTCTTCGGGAAAGTCAAAAAACATGGGGCGCAGCAGCGGCTCGCCTGTCTCATGCGTTGCCTGCATGATCTCCCGGACATAGCCACGGATCTTCTGCCTGAGCCGGATACAGTCCTCCAGTCTTTTCCCGGTTTCCTCGCCATAGCTCCAGATCTCATTCGGAGCGCCTTCATTCAGAAGGGCTGCACCATTGCTTTTCCTGGGTATGCTCTGCGGTTCACGGCATCCATGCAGGCGCATCACAGGGCAAAACACGCCCCATTGCATCCAGCGGGTAATGAGCTCCCGATACTGAGGATCCTCAGGGTATCCGCCCTTGAACCCACCAATATCCGTAGTCCACCACGGGATACCTGCCATGCCGATTTCCTGCCCGGCACAGACCTGATTGCGAAACGCATCCCATGTGCTGGGAATATCCCCGCTCCAGACCAGTGCACCATATTTCTGGGATCCGACCCAAGCGCAGCGGACCAGATTGGGCACGCCTTCATATCCAGCCTGATGAAGTCCATCTGAGACCATCTGGGAGTAGTATCTCGGG
>ONWQ01000218.1 GCA_900321565.1 uncultured Eubacteriales bacterium | reverse complement strand
CACAGCTGAACACACCCTGAACACAGGCATCGTGAACACAGCCCAAAACGTAAAAAAGCCCATATTTCAAGGGCTTCCGAGGTGTGTCCACGTCCATATTTCAGTTTGACAACTTGACCGATAGCCCAGCACAGAAGGAGACGATTGCATGAAAAAACGATTTTTGCTTCTGTTACTGGTACTGTGCCTTGTATGTACCGATTCCGTATTCTGGCCGCCGAACAAAGCCGCGGCTGAATCCGAATACCCATGGGCCGTCAGCCATGTCACTTACGATGTCACGTATGACGCGATTCTCAAACTGTACCTCAAAATCATCAACGGATACAAAACAAAGGATTACGGGCGGCACGACCTGTTTAATGACTTTGTTTTCTGGGATCTGTTTGTAGAAGATCCGGCTCCTCAGAGGACTGTCAGGTACATTAAGAATACCCTTGGTTTTTACATAGATGATATTAACCAGGATGGTGTTGACGAACTTGTGATCCTGATGACTGGCGGATATATCTATGAAGTTTTCACCATGGATGAGGGCAGGGTACGGGAACTGATTCGTGCCGGCGGAAGATATAACTGCCGTCGCCTAAGCGATAATACTTTCTTTCGTTGGGGTAACAGTGGTGCATCCAATAATAGCTATGAACGTTGGTGCATGAACGGAACCGGTAAGGTATCCTTTAAAGAGGGCTATGTCATGGAACCGGATGGTAACGGCGAATCCTGGTCTCACACGACCAAGAATCCCCGAACCAACAAATCTGTGAATATGACCAGAGTTTCCGCCACAGAGGCTGAAGGGTGGATCAGAAAGCAGGAAAACAATGTACTCAGGAAACGGTTTGTACCGTTCGCCGCTTTCGAGAAGTATCCAGATGATCCATGGGATCTGGGTGTGCTGGCTAAAGACAGCAAGACTACCGGCTCCGCGAAAATCCGTATACGAAAAGAGCCCAGCCAGAAATCCAAGGTTGTTGACACGAAACGTGTCGGAACCTATGTAAAAGTGCTTGCAAAAGAAGACGGATACTACAAAGTCAGGATCGGGAAGAAGGAAGGCTATGTCCAGGAAGATTTCCTGATTCCTGTTACATGGCAGGAAAGCAGCGACTCATAAGCAGCCTTATCGCACCGTGCAGCTATGCATGGTGCGTTTTCGTTGTACCGCTGTCAATGGTTCCCGGCTTGCCGCTAATCACTTCACTGGATCTCTGGTACAGGTGGTCATCTGCCTGAACTCCTGCGATTGCGGTACTCATAGCCTCCCAGTATACGGCTTTACGCTTAATCCAGAGTTTGTCGTTTTTTCGGGCATATTGTTTTTCAGAGAAGCGTGTTCTGAGCTTCTCGTGTGTCCACGTCTGCAATTGATATATCACACACAAGGAGGACAATATGCCAAGAAAAGCGCCCGCAGAAGTCCAGGAAGAGACTTCTGAAGTCATGAACCAGGCAGTTGAACAGGCTGCTGAAGAAACGATCCAGGCAGAATCCACGGAAACCCAGGAGAATCCTGCGGAAGCAGCTCCCGTTGAAGTCAATGAACCAGAAATGAATGAAGCAGAAGCCAGTGCCGTTGCAGACCGGAATGAAATCTGGCTTCGGGGAAAAATCCAGAGCGTATACCAGACGCTGGACGCAGAAGACCGCAGACAGAACATCATGATCCTGACTACACCGATCATGGAACGACAGGACGGACAGTTTGTCCCGCGTTCCCGCACCATTGAAGTCAACTGGGGCTCCAGTGAGCGCGCAGGCGTCGTCATGCAGCAGTACCAGCCGGGTGATCATGTCACCATCCTGGGTGAACTGCACATTTACACTGTCAACCGCCGGCTGAATATGGATATCTTCGGCCTGAAGATCGGCAGGACCCGCAGGGTGGGCATCAGCCAGAACAACCCGCAGTATGAGGCTGACGCGAACGAAGCTGTTTTTGTAGGTACCCTGACCGCCATTGAACGCCCAGTCCTCAGGGACGCACAGGGGAATCCTGTCCTCGATGCCAACGGGAACCAGCAGACCCGGAATGGCTTTGCACTGCTCCGGATTGAGGCAGTGACTGCAAATGCCAATTCCAGGAACCGCGGTGAGCGCCACACCAGAGCCACGATTGTCGCGGGCGGGAATGTATTCCGCGCCATGAACAGTCATATGGTCAGGTTTGCGATTGGTTCCAAGGTTGAGGCGGACTGCCGCGTGGATCTCCGCACTGACCGGTACGGGGAAACCCTGCTCGGATTCACCGCACACGGACTGAGAACCTTTGATGCAGACGGGAATCCTGTCACCCTGGAACTGCCTCCTGAATTCAGGCCTTATCCGCAGAACCGCAGGCCGCGTCAGCGTGCGAACGTTGTCGAAGCATCCGATACTGCCGCCGCACTGATCCGGAACGTCGAAGCGCCGGCAGGTGATGACGCCGGAGTCCAGGATGAAACTGCTGTTCCGATCTCTCATTTCCCGGCCGAATCAGTGCAACCGGTTGCACCCATGGATGAGCAGGCAGACAGAAAGCCGGACGAGATTGAAGAACTCGATATTTCTTCGATTGAATAAGGCGTATCTTCCGCAAAACAGGGACTGTGATCTCAGTCCCTGTTTTTCTTGCAACAGATGTCCCATTGTCATGCTGTTGTAGTGGTCTGTTTCCAGTGCAGAAACCAAATCACCAAACTGTCGAACTAAAAATGCTGGCCCCCGATCCTGGATCAAACAGCACAACAGTGCTGCCGCCCAAACGAAAGGCCAACATTCTGGTTTCATTGTATTTTGCATGCCCATATGCTGTCAAGGTCGAAGAATTCGCCTTGCAGGCTAATGTGTTTGACATTTTGGGGCATCCTTAGTACAATCTGTGTGTCAGGACTGTTGATTGTGTTGACGTATGACTCGCCTAAGGTTGAGTCAAAAGTCATTTGGGCAACAGTCTTGCTATTTTGTTGTTGACATAGTATTCTTTCCATATACGCTGGATGTTACACAGCAAGGTCGACTGGACACAGATCCTGCACCCCTGTGTTGCCAGCGTTTTTTTGCACACTACTCGAATCTACACTTCCACAAAACTCATTGTACCCGAATCAACAGTCAGGTCTCTGCTTCACATCTTTGCAATTTCATTTTCACCACTCATTACACAGGATCCATGCCGGATCCTGTGTTTTTGTCTGGCATTCTATCCGATCAGGCCGTTTTCTGTGATCTATCCGGAATCTGCCTTTCGGAGATCGGTCAAACCGTCATACTGCAATCAGAGAATTCTGAACGGCGATCTGAGGCAATTGCACATATTCGTATTCTCCGCTGACGGAACGTACTGTTGTTTCGCCCGCTCATCTTTTACGCCTCAAATACAAAGATGGAGGATATTCTCATGGCACATCAAACTATCGCACTCTTTCACGAACCCGGCGGACTGGAGTCTGCCATCTGTCAACTTATGGACGAAGAATTATACGATTACGTGCTTCCATTCCTGGTCAGGCCTCTGCCGCTGAAGAATGGGAAAACAGGGATTCATTTTCTCTCCGACATGGATACCAGCAGGTTTGAGGTTGTTTCAGGGCATGCGGATTCTGCACCTGTTGTCAATGTGGAGCATCCCTGGAAAGCAGACGCTGATCGGTTTGTCTTTTCAGATGGCCCCACCTATGCCCCGGACCACCCGGATCTTCAAAACAGAATCCTGTATGTCGGGACAAAGCATTTTTGCATGACCATGCTGGATGCACACCTGTAATCCTGAAGCACCGGACACTCCTCCTGATCGCCGGAGTTTTTTCTTCCCGGCATAATCCTGAAAAAGAAAGGTGAATACCATGCAGCACCCTATACAGATCTATTCCAATTTCATCAGAAACAAAATTATAGCAGCTGAAATCCTGCTGCGTACCGAGACTGACCGCACGAATGTCAGTCCTATGGAAATCTTCGACAAGAAAACCCGTGGACGTGAATCCGGAAGTAATATCCGGCTCAGTATCATTGATCGCACGGACAATACCAAAAAGGCAGAAAGCATTTCCATCACTCTGGATCCACTTGTCCTGCCATCCATCAAGCGCCGTCTGGACAGTTTTGACCAGGCTCTGTTTGGCGCAACCAGCGGCACAGGCCGCCACCTTCCTGACGAGGTACAGGTTTTCAGCTCTGAAGCATGTCCTGTCAGTGTTGCAGACGCTAAAGACGGGAGAGTCCGCGCAGCCTGGCTCAATGTAACCTATCGCTTCTACGATGACCTGCCCTGGTGCATTGAGATTGGAACGGGAACAGCAGCGGAATCGCCTGATATCAATGGTTTTGTTGTTCCGGGCTCTTTTCTGCTTCAGAAGACCAACAAGATCAGTCTCATGGAATACGAGCTTCCAAAGATCATTGATCTGGCATATGAGCACTATACAGCCTTCATCACTGCGGAAAGCAGAAGGCTGGCAAAGCGAGCGTCTGACGAAATGGCCGGTATGGCTGCGCAGGCAAATCAGGCAGGAACTTAACCTGCTCCAGCCCAGGCGTTACAGAAGCGCCGCCCATCCGTGAATCGAACATATTGTTCTGATGGTTGAAATCCTGGTAACGCCAAAAAACTCCCAATCTGAATTAACGACTTAAAATACAGGAGGTCTCTTATGGCTACAATTCGTGAAATTAACCTTTCTCTTCCGCGGCTGGATACCATCCGCCGCCATTATATGCGGCACGGTATGACCGGTATTGCTTACGGATACGGTTTTCTTGTCTCTGCCTATGCAGATCTGGATGAGCAGAACGAGTGTACAGATATCCGTCTGTATGTTGTGGCGAAGCAAAAGAAAGACGCCACTACTACAGCGATGCCTACGATCGTGTTGT
The DNA here is from genome assembly GCA_900321565.1 of uncultured Eubacteriales bacterium. Taxonomy (GTDB): domain Bacteria; phylum Bacillota; class Clostridia; order Christensenellales; family Aristaeellaceae; genus UBA2943. Next base: position 1,288 of record ONWQ01000218.1, on the reverse strand, counting down.
TAACATCACAGACATAATCGAGCAGGTCATTCTTCCGGATGATGCGCCTCTTACACGTGCTGATGTCTGTCGTATGATCCGTGACCGGATTGCTGAAACACTGAACGCCTGATTATCATCCTGCTGTGAGGAAGACCCGTCCAGGGCTCTTCCTTACGGCTTTTTCTTTGTTTGACCATACACCGGACACTGTCAGATGATTTCACAACTCAATTGTCCGTTTTGTCCTATTGAACAGATTTTGCAGCCAGCCTATACTGGATATCGGGAAGCACGGTGCAATCCTCGCCTTGCTTCTGCATGGGAAACGCCAGCAGCACAGTCCTGATGCTGCTGGTTTTTCAGTTTCCAGGCACGCCTTCATGGTCTTTGTTCCGTCAATGCCCTGTCTGGTTCTGAAAAGCGGTCTGCCTCGCCTCGGAAAGCATTCCGGACATGCCTCTCTTTCCTGTGTGGTATAATCCTTCCGTGGGCTCAGGCTCTGACCTTGGCCTTAAAGAAAGGAAATATTCACGTGAATACCAGAAGAACTGCACTGCTTCTTGTCATCCTCACAGTATGCGTGCTGCTGTCTGCTCCCGCCGGGGCAGAAGTGGTCGGCAGGACATACGACGGCTATATCCATCGCTATACAGCCGACAACGGGCAGGATCTCTATTTTGTGTCCACAACTGAAGAACCCCTGGTCCAGTATGATGATGTCAACTTTGACGGACACCATGACCTGACCGTCGTCACTGCACTGGGCGCTTCCAATGCCTATTACGAGTTCTATATTTGGAACGGTACTGAGTACACTCTTGCGGAGCGCTGGACGGGGGACATGATTAACTACTTCCTGGTCGACGGAAAATATGTAGTCTCACAAAGCAACGACGGCAATGCAGGCCTGCTGTCCCGCACAGAAATCTGCGTCTGGGAAGGCGATGTCCTGAAAACCATCCGCACCATGGTCTCTGAAGAAGAGGTTTCCATCCAGTGGGAAGGCAGGATCATGACAGAGACCACCAACCTTGACAGGCTTCATGTCACGCTTTGTGAAGTTGACGGGCTTGCCGGCTCGGCGGAGGTCTTATGGGAAAAGACATACGAACCTATGCCGGAGGGCGCTGAAGCCATGGAAGAAATGGATGCGCACCTGTGGGATGGCCTGCGGGTTTAAAAAACCTCAAAACAGGACATTTTCCGGCGAAATGTGCCTCCATGCTCCGATTTCTCTGCGTTTCCAATAAATCCTGCACTGTTTCGTGCTTGACACCGGAGTCAAAGTGCGTATATTCTTATACTT
>ONWQ01000050.1 GCA_900321565.1 uncultured Eubacteriales bacterium | reverse complement strand
GCCCAGAATTCCACGGCTTCCTGCACGGAGAAGTTCCTCTCCGGCAAGGCACTGGCTTACAAGGTCTACTGGTGGAATGAGCCGTCTGCCACTGAAACACTGGCAGCCAATTTCCCGGAAGCTACCTTTGACTACCTGCCGCCGATCAAGAACGCGGATGGCCAGAGCGGTATGCCTGTGGACCGTGGCGCACAGTCTGTGACTGTGATTCCGAGAGTGAGCACCAAGGCTGCGGAAGCCATGGAATGGATGAATGCCAAGGTGGCATCTCCTGAAGTCTTCAAGCAGCTGTGCATTGGTGATGAAAATGTGCACTATTCTGTCATCGGTGAGAACGAATATGCTCCGATCAATCCGAAATTCACAGATGAACGCAACCATGCCAATATCTTCCTGACCGGTACCATTACGGCTGATTACGGCATCTACTGGGGTCAGACCCGTGTCCGTAAGAACGAAACCCTGTACGGCGAATTCCTGAGAATGCAGGACAACGTAGCCAATGCCACCATCTATTATGATCCCACAACCTTCATGGCTCCGAACAACGAATTCACTGAACTTGTGCCTGCTGTGAACAGCTATGTGGAAGAAAACATCCTCAACATGATCGTCGGCGCCCGGGATATCGCTGAATGGGATGACTTCGTTCAGGAATACCTTGACATGGGTGGTCAGGATCTGGAAAACATGCTGAACGAATGGTGGAATGCCAACCGTGAAGCTGTGGAACCTTTTATCAAGAAATAATAAGGAAAACAGTTCGAAATACTGTAACTCTGGGCCGTCTACGCAATAGTGGGCGGCCTTTTTGTATTCCTGAGAGCTGATGTTGTGTAGTCCAGACATATCGCGGAAACATGGGAATAAACAAAGGGACTGATATTGAAACGGAGAAGCAAACCATTGTATGAGTAGTGGAACAAGATGCCGACAACGATGATCTGCGATTGCGCTGCTGTTGTTTGCTATGCGCAAGACATAGAAGTATCGGTATAGGTTTTTCGTTAAGGAAAAATGCCCTGACGGTTTGGAGATTGCTTTTCTGGGAGTACCAAGAGAAACAGGATGATTCTGGATATACTTTTCAGAAACAAAGATGTGGAGAAATCCGGCACGGGATTCCAGCGCATAAACGAATATTGCAGGCAGCGTGTTTGTTTCATGAGATTATAGAAAAGAGACATATAGGTTTCTTTTATGATTTTATCGAGACAAGTGTCCGGATAAATGTCCAGATAAATACTGCACGAACAGCTTGCCTTCAATCTGATTCACAGCGGTCAACGAGGTCTACAAGGAAACTCCGGAGACCAACACCAACGGAGAGGGATATGATATGGCGTTGCATGACATCCGGGAAATACACAGTCCCATTGAACAGGACAAACCCTGCATGCTGCTTTTCGACCTGAACACCTTTGCCGGAGCTGGAGAAAAAATTCGGTTCCCTGGACCAGGCGTTCCAGAAGATGCAGCAGGGCTCCGTGAAGGCCACCCGCACGCTGCTGTGGGCGGGACTGCTGCACGAGGATGAAAACCTGACCGAGCGCCAGGTCGGCGCGATGATCTCCCTGACCAATGTGGAGAGCATTATGGAGCAGATCATCGAGGCGCTGTTCGCTGCGCAGTTAGAGGATACCGGGGATACGGAGAATGCCGTAGCCCCTGACCCTCGGTAAAGGTGCTGTGGGACTCATTGGATACGGCGCATCCGGCGCGCAGGAATCTGAGGACCGGGTGCTGTTGTATTATGTGGAAACCGTAGTGCTAAACATGAGCGAGAGCGTGGTCTGAAAAAGCACGCTGCGGAAGCTGTACACATTGTTCAGATGCCATTGCGAGTATATGCAGAAACCAGCCGGGAAGAAGTGATGAATGCGATACCACTTCTTAGCAGATCAAAAATATTTCGTGCATAAATCTTGCATAAAAAATTCAATCGTGGTATACTCTGATCTGTAAAGAGGGAGGTGTTTTCCATGATTTTATCCCTTCGACTCAACAACTTTATGATATACAACCAGGAAGTCGAATTCTCGATGAGGGCGAACATGCATTACAGTCGATTTCCGACCAATGTTGCATCTGTAAATGGCGTGCATGCTCTGAAGACGGCGGTTTTGCTTGGACCTAACAACACAGGAAAGACGAACTTTGTGCGCGCTGTTTCCATGATAAAGTCGATCATGCTGAACCAGGCTACAGGGATTGTGCCCAACTTTTTCTCCAGCAATGATATCGTAGAGACGAGCATATCCTTCCTGGAGAACGGCGGGGAGTATATCTTTGAGATCAGATATGACGCAGCCCATGGAGAATACATCTACGAACGTTTTATCGAGGTGCAGCGGGACAGGTACAAGAACGTAAAGCACAATACTCTGCTTTTGAGAGACGTTCGAAATAAAGAATTCGCTGCGGAAGATGATGCGCTGGTAGCGGCGATGAAAGTAGCCTCCCGCAATAATCTCCTGATCTATCTGTTGGATACGGAAAGTTTCCCGACACTGAGCTATATCCGGGAAACGATCATTGCATTTGCTTCCAGGATAGATGTTGTGGATATGAATAACATCCCTATTAAGAAAACTATAGACATGCTGAAAATGTCCGATGAGGACAGTCGGCGTGTGGCAAAGTTTGTCCTGAACGCCGACCTCTCCCTCGAGGATTTCCGGTACGCGGGTGATGATGAAGTCAGGATCGTATTTAAGGATGTCGATGCTGAAAAGTCTGCACCGCAGGAAAATGCACTGCAGCAGTCTGCCCCTCTGACAGAAATGCTTCATCTGGTTTCTGTCTACCATGGCGTATCCGTACCCAGCATCATCTATGATTCAACCGGGACAAAGAAAATGGCAGCCCTGGCAAGCTATGTCATTGGAGCACTCAAAAATGGCCGCAGCCTCGTCGTGGATGAACTGGACAACAGCTTGCATTTCAGGCTGACACGCGCAATTATCAGTCTGTTCAACAACGAGCTCAATGAGAACGCGCAGTTAATCGCTACGGCCCACGATATTTCTCTGCTCGATTGCCAATCTTTGTTCAGGAAAGAACAGATCTGGTTTACGCATAAGGATCAGGATAGGGCGTACTTGTATTCACTGGCGGAATTCACCGCCAGCGAAAGCAAGACCAGGGGCACCTCTGATTTGATCGCAAAATACCGTGCTGGTGTTTTCGGTGCTCTGCCTGAGCCTGATCTGTTTGAAACGCTCCAGGAGGTGAGAGAATCATGAGTTTTCTGCCTCCTATTCGAAGCAAGCACAGGGTATGCGTCATCTGTGAGGGATATGAGGATTATCATTATTTCAAGCGTCTGATGGACCTGAATGTTTGGGACTCCGCATACAGCTTTACGCCGATCAACGTGAAAAGCGCATCGAACATTCCTGCCCGGTTCCAGAACGAATTTCAAAATAATCGGTATGAGATCATTCTGGTATTCTGTGACACGGACAAAGCACCTTATCGGGAATACACCCAGGTGAAGGCAAAAATCAACAGATTTCTTGGAAAAAGGAAGGCTGCTGAAAAGGTTATCATCTTTGCCAATCCCTGCACCATGCAGATCATGCTGCTGCACTTTGGCGACGTCCTACTAAAGAACCAAGGGAAGAAAACGAACAGCGCCATCATAGAGCAAATGACAGGAATTCAGAACTATGACGCGCATGAAGACCAAATCAGGGAGCTGTGCAGCAGGATTACCCGTACCAGCTACCCGGAGATGAAGAGACGGGCGGAAGAAATCAATCTTCCGGACACTGTCTCCGGCAGCACCAACATCAGTGGATTCCTGAGCTGTTTCGTGGCG
>ONWQ01000382.1 GCA_900321565.1 uncultured Eubacteriales bacterium | reverse complement strand
TCCAAAATGCGCCATCCTATGTTTCAGTCGTTTATAGAAATTCTCAGCTTCCCACTTGTATTGGAAGCATACCACAAAATCGTCAGCGTAATTCACGATGCCGGCATAGCCTTTTAACGAGGGTACGACGATTTCGTGAAACCACCAGAGCAGGACATAGTGCATGTATACATTTGCAAGTATTGGAGAACAGACCGAGCCTTATGCCGAGTTTTTCATTATGCCGAGTAGGTGCTACGAAATGGCATTAATCAGTGCATAATGCCCAGATTAACTCGGCATAATAAAGTGACCGACACGTACATTTTTCTCCACAACCCTTCAGTATGCTGAAGGAATTTAAAAAATATAAGACTTATAATGAACCAATTATTCCGCTATTCTGTGATCATCAGATAAAGGAGGTGCCTGTTATGACGCTATCGATGATTACAGAAGGATTGCTTGCATTACTCAAACAGAACCATTACAACATCTCGACCATTCGCTTCTATGAACGGGAGTGGTCGAAAATACGCCGCTTTCTTATCGGAAACTACGGTAATGAGGAATTCGATATGGAACGCGGCCTTGCGTACCTTGAAAAACAGTATAGCTTTGTAACAAAATATAATGATGGAACGTTGAGCCAGCAGCGCGTTCAACTTTTAAGGGTTGTTCATATGCTGGAAGATTACCGCCTGCACCAAGTTCTTACCAGACGATGTCATGCAACCAGGAATCCTGTAAAGTTGAATGATTATTATTCTACTATTCATGACGGATATCTCAAGTATCTGGATAATTCCGGGCTCGCCAAGAGTACATTGAAACACTATCAGCGAATCTCCCTGGACTTTTTGGATTATCTTGCCCAAAAAGACGTTCCTGCAATCACTGATGTAGACATCAATCTTTGCAACGGATACCTGACAACGATGGCAGGCCTCAGTTTCAAAACGGTTGAGCAGAATGTATGCGGGCTGCGGCATTTCCTCAGATACCTCCAGGAATCAAACGTATATGAAAACGGAATCGCGGATAAGATACATATGCCACCCATATCAAAGAAAGCACAGGTTCCCTCTGCCTGGAAGGCGGAAGAACTTCAGCTTTTGCTTGCGGCCATTGATCGCAACAGCCCTATCGGGAAGCGTGATTATGCCATGATCGTCTTAGCCTGTGTCCTTGGGCTCCGGATAAGTGATATCAAAGCCCTACGATTTTCAAACTTTGATTGGAATACCAAAACACTCTCTATTGTCCAGCAGAAAACAAAGAAACCGCTGACACTTCCGCTTCCGGACCAGGTTGGTTGGGCAGTGATCGATTATATTCGTGATGGACGACCAAAGTATGACGGGACAGATGTTGTTTTCCTGAAGCACATGCCGCCGTTTGACGCTCTCTCTGATAACGATCACCTGGAACAACGTATCATCTACCACATGAATAAGGCCGGGATTCGCCGTGACAAGAACAGGCATTCCGGATTTCACTCCTTAAGGCATTCTGCAGCTTCCATGTTGCTTGAAATGGAAACGCCTCTGCCGGTAATCACTACGGTTCTCGGACAGACAGATACAGATGTCACTGCCATTTACCTCAAGACCGACATACGTAAGCTTGCTGAATGCGTTCTGTCGCCGGAGGACCTGGAAGATGAGTGATCCCTGTTTCAGAAGCATCTTCAAGGACGATATCTTTGCCTTGATAGCCTTAAAGCGTTCCCTGGGTTTTAAGTATGGAAGCGAAACCAATATGCTGCGTCGAATCGACATGTATTTCGTAGAAAGTCATCTGACTGTCCGAGAAATATCCAGAGCACTTTGTGAAGGCTGGTGCCGGAAGCGCGACCATGAGAGTTCTGCAAATCATTCGTCGCGGATCAGCATGATGAGAGTCTTTTGTCGATACCTGAATGATATCGGGGTACCAGCATATATGCCACCGCCAAACCTGGCCTCGAAAGCGCAGAAGTATGATGCCCACATATATACAGCGGAGGAGTTGAAACGGTTCTTTGCAGCCGTGGACACCAGCCGGTCTGTTCCGCACGAATGCCCCTATCGCAGCCAGATAATGCCAATATTTTTCCGCATTCTTTACACAAGCGGAATGCGCGTTTCTGAGCTTCGCTTGGCCCGTGTGCAAGACGTGAATCTTGATGAAGGCTATATCTTTGTGAAGGGCGGCAAGAATCAGAAAGACAGAATCGTGCCAATACACCCTTCGCTTTCTGCGAAATGCCGGAATCTTAAGGAATCCATACACAGCAACTCCTCGGAAGACGAGTTCTTCTTCATGCAGTATCCCGGTCGGGCTATGACACTTGGGTGTATTTACAAAAATTTTCGACGGTATCTCGAAAAGGCTGGGATTCCTCACACGGGTCACGGGCCAAGAGTTCATGACTTCCGCCATACCTATTGCGTGAATCTGCTTCTTAAGTGGTGTAAGGAAGGGAAAGACCTCATGGCATACCTGCCATACATGAGAACCATGCTCGGTCATGAAAGCTTTGCGGAGACAGCGTATTATTTAAAGCTGACTGTCGATGCCTTCCCGGTAATCAGGAGGAGTCTTGCAACATCCTTTCCGTCTGTTATTGATGAGGTGTCCTTCCATGGCCGTGAATACTACTGATTTTGCAAAACTGGTTACAGGGTTCCTTACGGATTACCTTCCCCTTCAGAGAGGGTATTCTCAGAATACAATCCTCAGCTACCGGGACGCAATAAAGCTTTTCGTGCTTTTCCTTACGGATAAAAAAGGGATGAAGTTATCAAGGTTCACTATGGCGAAATTCGACAGAAAACTGATCGTCGAATTCCTCGATTGGTGCCGGGATCGCGGATCCGCGGTATCAACGGTAAATCAGCGCCTGGCAGCATTGAAAAGCTTTGCTACATATGCCCAGATAGAATGTATTGATTATGTTGCGCCTTTGCAGAATGTCATGGCTGTACACGCACCCAAGGCTGTCTCCAAAGAAGTATCCTTCCTGACCGTAGAACAAATTTCAAAGCTGATTAACAGGCCGGATGTCAATACATCGACAGGGCTGCGACACCGAACTGTTCTCACGCTTTTGTACGACAGTGGATGCCGTGTCCAGGAACTGTGCGACTTAAGAGTCCGAGACGTTCATACCGAGAGCAACCCCACTCTTAGACTTCACGGAAAAGGCGATAAATACAGGACCGTAGTCATAACGGATAAGACCGCACGCCTCGTGAAGGAGTACATCATACGTCAAAGAAAAGGGGCACTCCTGGATCATCCGCTGATTGTCAATCGTTCAGGACAAAAGATAAACAGGGATGGAATCCAATACATCATCAGTAAATACGTTAGCGGGCTTCACTCAGAAGATAGTTCCTTTCCGGCCCACGTTCATTGTCACCAATTCCGACACAGCAAGGCAATGCACATGCTGGCTGCTGGAATAAACATTGTTTACATCCGAGACTTTCTCGGGCACGAGGATATCTCCACTACGATGATCTACAGCAGGGCTGATAACCGCCTGAAAAACGAAGCAATCAACACGCTGGCACCAAAAATAACAGGCGATATAGAACTGCCGGATTGGCGCGAGGATAAGGACCTGATGAGCTTTTTGAACTCTTTCGGCTGAAATGTTATGCCGAGAATCCTTTGCGCTAATTGGCGTGAATCTATGGAAAAACACAGCTTAACTCGGCATAACAACTATCTCGGCATAAGGTGGTTTATGCCGATCTCTACATAAACCACCCTGACCACTGCCCCTGTCTGTTGGTTCAACACCGCTCATGTCACTGACCACTCCCGCTTTGAGCATAACTCTGACGAGCCGTAGTACACGTGGGTCTTTTATCTTCGCTTCTACAAACTTCATCATCCATTCATGGTCAATGTTGTCGAAGAAGCCCCTAATATCCGCATCAAGTACCCAATTGGTTTTGTTCCTGACTATCTGGTTATCCAGAAGTCTCAGCGCACCGTGACATCCCCTGTTTGGTCGGAAGCCCATCATTTCCTCATAGAAACAGGGTTCGAAAACTGCCTCTAAGACTCTCCTTAGGGCTTCCTGCACCAATTTATCCTCGTAGCAGTAAATGCTCAGAGGTCTGGTCTTGCCGTTGTCCTTGGGTATCTCGACACGCCTGGCCGGTTGTGGATGATATGCTTTCCGTTTCATCCTTTCCATCAGGTCTGCAAGGTTCTCTTCAAGCTTGAAGTCGTATTCCTCTTTGGTTACACCATCGATTCCTACAGCCTTGTCCTTATCCATCTTGGCATGACAGCTTTTGAGCATCTCAATATCGATCATGTGACCGATGGACGTGAACACCATGTCCGGGTTCTCATTAGATAGCTGTGTTATTCTTTCCAGTTTCGTTCCCATCAGTTATCTACCTTCTGCGTGTAGCTAATGTTTCCCCTTTAAGTTTGTTCCGCATGGCTATGAAGGCGAGGAATGCCTTCATGTTCTCGACTTCCCTCCGGCGCTTATACCTCTTGGACTTCGCGCCTTCAACGGTACTATTCGGCCATCCGACTACCTGTAAACCATTTGCCTTACTCCCTTTCGGTCGTTTGGCATACCACTTATACATTACCTCCCAACACACAATTATCGGGCTGATATGGAGCTTACAGGTCCTCTCCAGTCAACGCTTTGTAATTGTATGACATGAACGGTTCTCAGACGCCGCCGCAGTGTGTGAAATCTCACCATATCGATAAACCCACATATTGGCTTCTGCTCAGGTCATAGCATTGCCCTGCGGATTGGGGATTTCGACGCTCAATAGCCGTCCCTGCCACCTTGCTGTCTACGCTTAAGCCTAACGTTACCGCTTCGGTTCCAAGACTCGCTATCGGTGGAGTGGTTAGTTCCTTACCGAGTGGGGTTTCCACCCACTATTCAAAGCATCCTCGCTGGACGCACGACCTGTCCCTGAATACCCTTCGGCCTTCGGAGCTTGCCTCTCGAACTCGGTCGG
>ONWQ01000410.1 GCA_900321565.1 uncultured Eubacteriales bacterium | reverse complement strand
TATTATACCGGGCGTGCCGCAATTCTTACACGTGACAGCTTTGTCACATTCAGCGGTCAAGAGATTGGTGACCCTTAAGAATTTCACCGGACTTATTATGAAGGTGTGGTCCAGTGTGCGCACAAAGCGCATGAACAACCTCAATGGACCGTGTACAACAGAACAATTCTTTTGAGGATACAGTCTTTGCAGACGATACTTTGATGAAGATTCGCTGGCTGCTGTTTTGTGTTATCCAGACCTTTAAATCCTTTTCGGCCCGGCACACGCAGTACTGCTATAAGTCAGTTTTCGCAAAAGCTGGTCACTATGAGAGCGATGTGGCTCAGAAGTGTGCTGTGGCACTCACAGGACGGGTAAGGCAAAACGTTATAATAGTTCATCGATATGCATAGCAATGACTACACATGCTGTATGGCCAATTCCAGGGAAGAGTATGCTTACAGATTCGGCATTTCCGCTGTGGCAGCTTTTGGGTTGACAGGATATGGATTATGCCCTGAGAAATCAAGTCTTTTCTACGTTGAATCTCGTCCAGTATATCTGTATGCTCGGGCAAAAATACTCGCGTATAATTATAATAAAGATCGCATAACCGATAATCCTCTTCCAGATTTGTTAATTGGTGGATACTGCAAACATCGGGGTCTATTTGCTCAGGAAGACATCCCATAACATCTATATGCTTGCCCGAAGCTTCATAGTGATACATCTCTTTCCATTGCTCAAGCATGACAGGGTCGGTTTCGTCAAAAGGAATACAGACGAATCGGTAGAGAAGTACCTTGTCAGTATGCTTCGTTTCCATCATACTTGTCAGAGACATCATGCGTGATGAGGATGCTTTAGCAAAATAAGTGTGGTCCTGCATGGAAATCCATTGATTGATGGTTTCACTCAAAGGTAAAGGCAAGCCCAGCAAAGACTCGGGAAACCCGATTGCTGCTTCTGTTACTGGTCTTGGTGGAGTTGAAAGGGCGTGTACAATCAGTTGTTTAAAGCCGAGAGCGTTTACGAACCCGATATCGTATTGCCCATACCTTCCGGCCCTTCCGGCGATTTGCCTGATTTCTGAATCCAGTAAAGTCCGGAATTGATCCCCATCATATTTTTCTGCTTCGAGAAAGACTACACGCTCAATTGGAAGATTCATACCCATTGCGATTGCATCGGTTGAGACAACGATTGAAGTTTCGCCATGCCGAAATTTTTCTGCCTGGTCACGTCGAACATCTGGCGGTAATGCACCATAAATGAGGGAAACTTTCCAGCCTGCGGCCTTCAGTTCGGCTGCAACTGCGTGAACCCTGGCCTTTGAAAAGACAATAAGCGCATCACCCTCACGTACTCCTGAGGGAAACTGGAATCCATTGGGTTCAACTTGCAATGGTGTCATTCGCTTGTGCCGCATGATGGAAAACTCATCATGGCATTCTGTTATGATGTCACAGAGTATTTTTTCTGCATCAGGAGAGGCACACAGGTGGATTTCAGAAGCACATAATCCAAGAATAGCAGCTGTCCAGGCACCACCACGGTCATGATCTGCAATCATTTGACATTCGTCAATTACGGCTACATCATATAATTGTTTCAGATCTGCCATCTCCACGGTTGACGATTGTATGCGATAGTTTGGAACCATGATCTGTTCTTCACCTGTTATCAAGGAGCATGGAATATCGTCTAGATTCAGTTCTTCAAATTTTTCGAATGCAAGCAAACGAAGGGGGCCTAAGTAGATCCCATGCTGTGCACCATGAAGTCGCTGGACGCTCTCGTATGTTTTTCCTGAGTTTGTTGGTCCAAGATGGAGTACAAAACGACGGTGCATTGCTCTTGCCAGCGGATACAGATCGCGATAATGCGCTGGTACCGCCTTGAGTAATGCAGAGTGCAGGTTTCTTTTTTTGTCAGCATCAGCATCCCAGCGTTTCTGAAGTGCCTGGATATGTTTATTTTGCTTCAGGAGTGAGCATACTATCTGCCGTGAAAACTCTTTTTGTAAGGCGCCCAGGATCCGGTTCTCAGAAGCATATATCTGCTTTTTGGCCAATTTAAGAATTGTATTCTTCTGATCAAACCGAACAGAACCACACGCCAATACATCAGGAAATGGCTTGGCGATCTCGTTTAAACATATTTTTTCCAAAGAAGCCGGCGCCAAAATGCTATTAACGGTGAAATGGGAAAGCCTATGCTGAAAAAGAGAATCCCAAACGGCATTAATGGCTGAACCATGTTCATTCTGGTGGATGCTTGCGATGGTCGCAAAGCGGTTTTCTATAAGCGCGCGCCTGAAGTCCTTCTGAACAGAAGAAATAATTTCGTTTTCATGCGTTGTGAGGTATTCCTGTATGGATTTTTGTTCGATGATGAGAAATGCTTTCCTGGCTTTCCACAGTGGTACGCGGGATGAAAAAACTGACCGGAGAAAAGCCAGATTCACAGGATGATCGTGATTCAGTTCGGCTTCAATCAGCTTGGATAATCGCTCCAGTTCTGCCTGATGAGACGACAGGATAAGCTGCCCATGCTGCAGTGCTGAATAAACTTTGTCGCTTTTACGCACCTGATTCAATACTCTTTCGAAAGCAGGGCTTCCCAGGTAGGCTGCTTCTTCCTTTGCGTCCATGCAACGGGTTATTACCGCAACTTTTTTCAGTGCTTTCTGGTGGATTTTTACTTCAATTTCCGGGAGAACAGCCTGGATATATGCATTGGTTATGGCATCGGGATGAGTATTCATACAAATGTTGCCGCATAAACAGATTGCTTATTATGCAGTTACCTTTCTGTTGGTTATCATGATTTGAGATGAATCTGATTCAATTACCCGTTACTACATGTTCGAAGAAATCATTTTTATCTATGTCTTCGCCAACACTGGAATAAGCCAAACCAAAGCATCCATTGTCAAACATTCCATGGTCAGCAACTTCAAACTTAAAGACCTTACCGCCACGTGTCTCATGAGAGAATCCCTGTTGACTGATATGACATGCGAATGCTTCCTGTGCAATACTGAGCGGAGTTTTGCCGTTCATTGAATCGTAAGGGGTGTTCCAGTCAAGAAGAAGCTGGTTCTCTTCCCAGAGATGGAGGTAAAGTTTCTGAGGGACATGTTTCAGCTGTCGCTCGTGATCCCGGATAATCCGAAGACAGAGATCTGCTACAGCCATATGTCCACCATGACCGTATTCACCTTTAATGTCCTGAGTTATGACTACATTAGGCTGAACACGATCAAGCATAGCGGCAACACCATCCAAAGCATTATCTATTCCATCCCAGTACTTATATGCTGTTTTCAGTTTACTGCAGAGTTTATCCTCGAACCCTAATAATTCAGGGTATATATGACATCCTGCGCACCAGAGTCCATTGAGCAATTCATGAAGCCGGAATTCGTCCTTACAGGTCATATAGCAGACGACAACCTGCATCTTTTTTTCAATACAATAGTAGGGAATAGTTCCACCTAAGAATATGTATTCATCATCAGGATGCGCCACAAATACAAGAAGATCGTTTTTATCAGAATGCTGCTGCCAGACCTGTACATCTTCGGGAGGATTCCCTTCTCCGAAGACGCGAAGCTCAAGAATAGGCAAGCTTCCATTTTTGTCCGTGGAAGAAAGACGAATTTTCGAAACGTGATCCAATTGTATAAACTCATGTAAAAAGGTGGTATTGATATCTCCAAGCGGAATGTATTCATGTGAGCCTGAGGGACATACTTCAAGGCTGACTGGTGAGGTGTATCCCTTCCATAAAATGTACAGTCCGCATATATTATCACCTGCAGGTGAGGATATCTCAATCCAGTTGGATTTATTCTTGTTTCCTTCATATATCTGCTTTGTTTTACCGTCTGTGAGACGGAAGAGCTTTGACTTACTGCTGGCAGAGTAGTTGCAGTAGGATGTCAGCTCCCGTGCATCCTGAGCTGTGGCAACAGATTCAGATGATAAAGCGAAAGCAAAAAGTATGAAGATAAATGATAACAGTCTGAGCATGCTCTTGAGAGACATGTAATCACCTCGGCAATTTCAATTCAGTCTATTCCTGTTTTATTGTAACACATATTATATGAAAGAACCATGAAAAAGACCGCCGGAATGCTGGCATCATTCCGACGGCATAAGGGGAAAGGGAGGTTGATGCACCTTTGAAGGTGCAGTTCGTACAGATTACTCAATACGAACAAATTTACAATAATTTCCAAATGTGTAGAAAAAGTGAAGAAATCACGAATATCAAACGAAAATGCACTGGTATGAATTATAAAAAATCACAGCAGAAAAGCATGAAGGTAAGCAAAAAGTCATCAGATATGGTATAGTACTAAAGAAAGGTTATGCTCCCTGCCATAGGGCTTTTAGAGGTTGCAATATGAAGTATAAAAGAGTTTTGCTGCTATTATGTGCATGTGTTTTGATTCTTTCATCCTGTAATAACAGGTCTTTGAATGATTATGATAAGGGCAGGCTATTGCTTTCCGAAGGTAAATATTCTGAAGCAGAAGCTCTGTTCAGACAATCCGGTGAGCAGGCAAGTGATTATCTGAAGTATACTCAGGCAATTCAGCTTGGCAGAAGCGGTGAGTATCAAAAAGCTGTTGAATTACTACGAGAGCTTGGAGACTTTCTCGACAGTCGGGAGGAAGCCACAGCTTATGAGGAAAAGGCAGAAGAAGAAAGACAGGCTGAACTTGAGCATTACTTTATTTCGGGGCAGTACCAGGCTTTTTTACAGAATTCCACCATGGAAAGCGATG
>ONWQ01000461.1 GCA_900321565.1 uncultured Eubacteriales bacterium | reverse complement strand
GTGATCGCCGGTTTCGGTTCATCATCCGGACCGGCGATTTCTTCTGTATTGAAAAGCATGTTCCAGGTCTGTTCTCCGACAACCCCGTCATCACTCAGACCGTTCTGTCTCTGGAATGCCTTGACCGCATTGCGGGTGTTCCCCTGGAATGAACCGGAGATGCGGCCTGTATAGTATCCGAGCTCCTGCAGCCGGGTCTGAATCTGCCTGACATACTTGCCGGAAGCGCCATAGGCGGTTTTCTTGACAAAGGGGACAGCGACTTCATCGGTTGCTGTCTCTTCCTTATTACCGTCCAGGATCACACCGTCCTGTTCCGGCTTGGGCGTGACAACGGCCGCACCGGAGCGTGCAATGGCTTCGGTGGAGAAGAGCAGTTCCAGTGTCTGTACGTCGGCAAAGCCGGTCGGTATGCGTCCCATTTTTTCCTGGAACGCGCTGACGGCCTCCAGGGTTCCTTCCAGGTAGGTTCCGGAAATGCGTCCGGTATAATACCCGAGCTGCATCAGCCGCGTCTGCATCCGGCTGACGTCCTGGCCACTGATGCCGAGATAGACCGGTCTGTACTCTGTCTCATACAGCAGCGCCTGGAGCTGAGGCGAGACCGTATCGGTTTCGTCCAGATCCAGATCCTTCTCAAACTGCCGGAAGGCCGAAGCCGTGTTTTCTCCGTAGCGTCCGGTAATGGAACCGGTATAATAGCCGAGCAGAGCCAGGTGCGTCTGGAGCGCGCGGACATCCTCGCCGCGGTCACCGACAGACAGCGTCCGGTACACGCCTTCCGTCTGTACGGGTTCCTCTGCCAGGGCCCAGGACCAGACCAGAAGAAGGATACTTAAGAGTAAGATCAGCCGTTTCATGCATACACCTCAACATTCTGTGTTACCTTCCCATGATAATACCCGCCCACCGGCTTGGCAAGAAAAATACAACTCTTTTTCACACTGCTTCTGTCCTCCTGGAACCGTGAACCACCGGATTCCCCGACATTGAGGAATCTGTCCCAAAACCGGACAATCAGGACAAACACGATAAATACAATCGGAACCGGTATACCGGAATTGACAGTACAGCGGAAACATGCTATAGTGCTTTCATACAAAGCGGAGGAGGAGAATGCTATGAAGTCACGGCATACATGGTTCGTTCGTTCCATGGAGATGTGCATGTGCCGCATGCGCATGTTTTGCTGTGCCATTTTTCGATAGTTTTTCTCCGGATATGAATCGTAAAGACGAAGGAGTGCTATCGAAGCATTCCTTTTTTGTTGATGTGCTGTGAAAGGATGATGTCCTGTGCTTACCATGGCATGGCTGCCGTCCGACACGAATCGGGAGAGCCGTCGAATGTGCCCTGAACGGACCTGTTCGTACGTGATCCATATATACTACTATTAACAGGAGGATTTCATCATGAAGAAGTTGTTTGCTTTCGTTCTTGCACTGGCACTGTGCGTGACCAGCGTAGCTGCTCTGGCTGACGGCATCAAGATTGCCGTGCCCAATGATGCAACCAATGAAGGCCGTGCCCTGCTTCTGCTGGAGGCCCAGGGTCTGCTGAAGCTCAAGGAAGACGCCGGCATTACTGCCACGGTTGCGGATATCGTAGAGAATCCTCTGAACATTCAGTTCGAGGAAGTCGAAGCCGCCATGGTTCCCAACGTACTGCCTGATGTGGACTACGGCATCATCAACGGCAACTATGCACTGGCCGCTGAGCTTCCGGAAGCACTGCTCTATGAGAACGCAGAGTCTCCGTATGTCAATGTTGTCAGCGTCAATGAAGCAGACAAGGACAGCGATAAGGCCAAGGCACTTGCTGCCGCCGTGCTCAGCCAGCAGGTTGCGGAATTCTTCCAGACCTATGACAAGGCCATCTCTGTTGTGGAAGAGCCCACGGACGGCTATGATCCCACTGTGGATTATGATGCACTGAAGGGCGAAACCCTGAAAGTGGTCTGCACACTGGATCCCCACAGTTATGTGCTCGAGATTGCCAAGGAAATCCTGGCTGCCAAGGATATCACCCTGGAAATCATCATTGTGGATGACTATGTAACCCCGAACACCCTGGTCAATGATGGCGACGCTTTCGCCAACTTCTTCGCACATCAGCCCTATCAGGACGATTTCAACGAGCAGAACGGCACCAAGCTGGTGACGATCGCCGGCGTGCATGTCGAGCCCATGGGTCTGTATGCAGGCAAACAGGCTGACCTGGCCGCACTGGGCCTGAATCCCTGAGTCTGAAACCGACGTATCAGGCATCCGGAAACGGATGCCTTTTCTCTTGCGGAAAGCCTGTCTGTTCAGTTTGCATGAAAAGCTTGCGGCAGAATCCAAAGATGGCTATAATGAAGAGCATTTCAATGAGGAAGTGGG
>ONWQ01000232.1 GCA_900321565.1 uncultured Eubacteriales bacterium | reverse complement strand
CTTCAGTCTGCCTGTGATCCTGTAGTTCCCTTCCGGTGTTCGGCAGGCAAGGTCACCCGTATGCAGCCAGCCGTCCTGATCAATCGCATTGCTGGTCGCCTTCGGCATCTTATAATACCCTTTCATGATATTATAGCCCCTGGCTACAAACTCACCGATCACTTCATCCGGGCAGTCTTTCCCGGTTTCCGGATCCACAATCTTACACTCAATCTCCGGCATGGCACTGCCCACGGTAGCCACACGCACTTCCAGAGGATCATCTGTCGAGCTCATGGTGCACCCGGGGCTGGCCTCTGTCTGGCCATACACGATGACGATCTCCTTCATGTTCATCTTGTTCACAACATCACGCATGATGGCAATCGGACACGGGCTGCCCGCCATAATACCTGTCCGCATATAACTGAAATCCGTTTTGGGGAAATCTTCATGCGAAAGCATGGCAATGAACATGGTCGGCACACCATGGAACGCTGTAATATGCTCATTGTGGATGCAGGCAAGGGATGATTTGGGCGAGAAGTATGGCAACGGGAGGATTGTTCCGCCATGGGTCATGGTAGCCGTCATGGCCAGAACCATTCCGAAGCAATGGAACATGGGTACCTGGATCATCATGCGGTCTGCTGTCGACAGATCCATCCGGTCGCCAATACATTTGCCATTATTGACAATATTATAGTGGGTCAGCATGACACCCTTGGGGAAACCGGTCGTTCCGGATGTATACTGCATGTTGCAGACATCGTTCACATCCACCGCACTGGCCATGCGCCGCACTTCCTCAATCGGCGTACGGCTGGCATATTCCAGAGCGTCTTCCCAGGTAAGGCAGCCCTGCTGGCGGAACCCGACTGTAATCACATTACGCAGGAAAGGCAACCTTCTGGCATGCAGTGCTTCCCCTGGTCTGGTATCCTTCAGTTCCGGACACAGTTCATTAATAATCTCCCTGTAATTGGAATCCCTGTATCCTTCAATCATGACCAGCGTATGCGTGTCCGACTGTCTGAGCAGGTACTCTGCTTCATGGATCTTATAGGCCGTATTCATGGTCACCAGGATGGCGCCAATCTTGGTTGTTGCCCAGAACGTGATATACCACTGCAGGACATTGGTTGCCCAGATGGTGACCTTGCTGCCCGCCCGGACACCCAGAGAAATCAGAACGCGTGCAAACTCATCCACATCGTCCCGGAATTCCTTATAGGTTCTGGTATAGTCAAGGGTTGTATACTTGATGGCAATCTGGTCCGGAAACTCCTGGCACATATCATCCAGGACCTGCGAGAACGTTTTTTCAATCAGGGTTTCCTTCTTCCAGATAAACTTTCCCGTGCCCGCACGATTCGAATACAGATGCTTGCGGTTCAGTCTCGTCGATTCAAACCTGCCCATATGACTGACAAAGTGTGTCAGAATGACTTCCGGATCATCCAGTCCGTCTATCCAGTCCGGGTTCCATTGCAGAGACAGAAACCCGTCATAGTTAATGGACCGGAGTGCATTCATCAGTTCACGCACCGGTAACTGACCATCTCCGATCAGTTCAGGTTCCACTTCATGTTCTGCCCTGCGGTAATCGTGCAGATGCACATGTCGCACATACGCACCGAGGTTGGTAATGGATGTCTCGCTGTCCTCACGCCCCCAGACACAGGTATCAAACATGTTCCACACGGCAGCCAGACGGTCATCCGCAAAGCGGTTCAGCAGGTCGCGCAGAAGCCCTGTGTCTGAATATCTGCCGGAAGACTCCACCAGAAGACTGACCGGACTGTTCCCCACAAGATCCAGCAACCGTGTCAGTTTTTCCATACAGAGAACATCATCGCCACTCTCCGTATGAATACAGATATACGGAATCCCCAGATTCACACATACATCCAGACATTCCCTGATCTCATCGGCAAACTCCAGTGATGTAAAGTCCTCTCTGGTGTCCACACATGGAATCTGCAGGTTCAGATTAATCAGTTCCCTGCGCGTAATCGCGGCCAGTTCCGGGTTTGCCGGACTGTTCTTGCCTCTGAAAACCGGAGAGCCAAGGTCAAATAGTTCAATCCCCTGCATGGATACACTTCGTGCAATACTGCATGCATTCTGCCAGCTCATGTTCTGCCAGCCCTGCATGGAAAATGAAAGCTTCACCCTTTATGCCTCCTCATAGACTATCTTGTTCAGTGCACTGATATACGCACGGATCGATGCCCCGATAATATCCGTGGAAATACCGTTGCCGGAGTACAGCTTTCCTCCGGAACGCAGACGCACCAGCGCACTGCCCATGGCCTCACGGCCCTCCGTTACTGCCTGAATCTGGAAATCATCCAGTTCATAATGGTGTCCGATAATCTGTTCAATTGCGAGGAACGCCGCATCAATCGGTCCGTCGCCTACGCTCACACCGCGCAGCTTCGTGCCCTGTTTATCCAGTGTAAGATTGGCGGTAGCTGTAATCACATTTCCTGAGTTGATCACATAACTCTCAATCCGGTAGGTCGACGGTACCTGCATTGCCGTGGAAGCCACAATGGCATCCAGTTCCTTGGTCCCTACGAAATGCTTTTTCTCAGCGACCCGCCGGAACTCTTCATAAACCCGGGCCCCGTCTTCATCGGAAAGATCATACCCAAGCTGGCTGACAACCTTCAGTACTTCCCTGATCTCATCATTGGCATCCAGACATATGCCAGCTGTTTCATTCATCAGCGGATGCTCAAACTGAGTCTGTTCCGAGCGTGACGCATGAATCAGGCGGCTGATCTGGTCAGCAATTCTCCCCAGTTCCGTAACACGCACGCGGGTTGTCAGGCTCATATCATGTCCCCGTGTACGGATAAAATCAGCCAGGTATTCCAGTGTTGCCGTTTCGGCGTGTATGGCCGTGCACTTGACCCCGTCTGCACCGGCTGCCATGCAGGCTGCTGCACATGCTGCTGCCATATGCATGGTATTTCCTGTCTGTACAAACCACAGGACCTTAGCAGACTGAGGCACATGTTCACGGATTTCCTGCATGAATACTGCCATTTCTTCAGGCATCATAATACCGGCCGTATCGCACAGTGTCACAGCGCCTGCTCCGCATTCAATCGCTGCCTCAATGACCTGGCAGAGAAAGTCCTTCTCAGCACGCGTAGCATCCAACGCAATGATTTCCACATCCTCACATACTGCGCGGCATGCAGCAACCTGTTTTTTTACCGCTTCCAGAAGTGCCGGTGCTTTCTTGTGTGCCGAATATTCCATCTGTACCGGTGAGCAGGGCACGGGAATACTCAGCCGCGGATGCCGGGCATCCCGTATGCTCTCCCTTGCCTGAACTGCATCATCTTCCAGTGCAACCGGTACGGAGAGCGCTGAAGATACCATGGAAGCAATCGTTTTACGCACCAAAAGATCCGCCTTGCCCCCCTGCATTTCAGGAAGCTCTATGGCATCCATCTGAAGTCTGTCAAGGCCGCGTGCTATCTCGATCGTTTCCTTGAACGTCAGTGTGCCGGCTTTCTGCACCTCTGCAGTCTTCAGTGTCATGTCAATCATCTGGACAGTTTTCATACTCGGTATCTCCTCCTGCTGTCTGTATTCTTCTGCTGTTTTTCTGAAAAAAAGCCCAGAAGTCTTTCGACTTCTGGGACGATTCTTTCACATCGCGGTACCACCCAAATTGCCAGTAAATGGCCACTCACACGCTCCAACAAGCGCTTTGCCATGGTAACGGGGCATCCGGACTGCCTTACTTGGTTGTTCAGGCGTCAGCTCAGGCATGAGACTGTTCCGCTGTCTGTCCGTCAGCTCGCACCAACCGCTGACTCTCTTGAGGAACAGGACCGCGACATAGTACCTTCATCGCATTTCATACATGAATTCAGGGATTCCCTGAAACAGGTGAGAGTTTAAACATCCCTGTCGTGCTTGTCAATGAGCATCATCATATTATCCTGTTTTTTTCATGTACTCCATTCCCCTGTAGGAATTTCAAAAAACCTGCTATAATCATATCCGGTATCGTATACACCGGTTACATCCCTGCCAAAGGAGGCCTTGTTCATGAGCATGCGTGGAATTCACACCTCAATTAATGATATCCGGAAAAAAGTATTCACGGAAGTCGCCCGACTGTCCTACAATTATCAGCCAGGCGATCTGTCCGAAATGGAGCAGATTCCCTATCGGATCATTCCGGGTGAGGTCTCAACGTACAGAGAAAGCGTCTTCCTTGAACGCGCCATCGTCAAGGAACGTATGCGCCTTGCCATGGGACTGCCTCTGCGTGACGTCACCGAGCATGCACCGGTTTCCATGGGTGCAGAAGAATGCGTACATCCGGAAAAATACTATCAGCCTCCGCTGATCAATATCATCAAGTTTGCATGTCATAAATGCCCGGATAATCAGGTTGTCATAACCGATCAGTGCCAGGGATGTCTTGCGCATCCATGCAGTGAAGTCTGTCCCAAAAAAGCCATCCGCCTTGAGCATGGCCGTGCACATATCAACCCCGATCTGTGTGTCAAGTGCGGGAAATGCATGACTGTCTGCCAGTACGGAGCCATCCTGCGCATGGAACGTCCGTGCGCCGTGGCATGCGGCATGAAAGCCATCCGCAGTGATGAGTACGGGCGTGCAGATATCGATCAGGAGAAGTGTGTCAGCTGCGGCATGTGCCTGGCCAACTGTCCTTTTGGTGCCATTGCTGACAAGGCTCAGATCTTCCAGTGCATACAGGCGCTGCGCAGTGATGTGCCCGTATATGCCGCCATCGCACCGGCTATCGCCGGACAGTTCGGCAAGCAGCTCTCTGCTGAGAAAATGCGTTCTGCCTTCAAAGCACTCGGTTTTGAAGATGTCGTGGAGGTTGCTATCGGCGCAGACCTGTGCACGCTTCAGGAAGCAGAGGATTTTGTCCAGGAAGTGCCTGAAAAACTGCCTTTCATGGGCACATCCTGCTGTCCCGCCTGGTCCGTCATGGCCAAACGTGAGTTTCCCAAGCATGCGGAATGTATTTCCATGGCCCTGACACCCATGGTCCTTACCGGCCGGATGATCAAGAAAGAGCATCCGAACTGCAAGGTTGCCTTTATCGGACCCTGTGCTGCCAAAAAACTTGAAGCTTCGAGGCGTTCCGTGCGCAGCGATGTTGACTTTGTGCTCACCTTTGAAGAAGTCATGGGCATGTTTGAAGCCAGGGAAGTTGACTTCGAAAACCTGCAGGCGGATGCTGTGCCAAGCAACGCCAGCGCCGACGGACGTGGTTTCTCAGTCAGCGGTGGTGTCGCGGAAGCAGTCGCCAACTGTATCCGTCAGCAGCATCCCGAACGCGAAATACTGATCGAGCGCGCAGAAGGCCTGAACGACTGCAGAAAGATGCTCATGCGTGCCAAGGCTGGAAAACTCAATGGCTACCTGCTGGAAGGTATGGCATGCCCCGGTGGCTGTATCGGCGGTGCAGGCACTGTACAGCTGATACCCAAAGCTGCTACTGAAGTCGAGAACATCAAAAAGCTTTCAGCAAAAAAGCACGCCTATGAAAGTACATTCTCCAGAATCCTTCCGGATCTGGAAGAATGATCCCTGCCTGCGTAACAATGTTTCATGTAGCCATATCTCAGGCAGCTCTGCTTGATCCTTGCTCAAAAAAACCAGCCCGGTCCGGATGGACTGAGCTGGCTTTTGGTATCCCATTTATGCTTCCTGTGTATTTCCTTCGATCGCAGGCTGTGACGCCGCCGTATTGCCTTCAATAGCAATCTTTCTTGCCACCTTGGGCTCCGCTTTCACTTTCGGCAGTGTAACCGTCAGAATGCCATCCTGGTACCGTGCGTGAATCCCTGTCTGATCAATGCCTTCCAGCGTGAATCGGCGTTCCATATGCCCGCTTCTGCGTTCCTGGTGGACCATCTGTTCTTTTTCTTCCTTATTCTGGACATTCAGATCTGCAGCAAGTACAAGTGTATCTTCATCCACATGCAGGTCGATGTCTTCCTGACGTACGCCCGGCATTTCAGCATACAGCGTATATGCCTCAGCATCTTCCCGGATATCCACTTTCATGGTAAGGTTTCTGCTGTTCTCAGTCCATACCGGCCACTGCATCCACGGGTCATTGAAGAAAACATCCACAGGGTTCATTACTGTATTGCGATTCATATTCATAAGCATAGCTCATACCTCCTAAACTGCTTCCGCAGTGTCTCTTTCATTCTTCCGGATTCTGAGAATCCGTCCGATCTGTCATCCAGATCGTGGCTATACTATATATCATAGATCAAAGAAAGTCAAACTCAGCAATGGTCAAATACCGCATCATCTTATGCAAATATCTATTAATTATAACTTATTTCGCGATTTATCTGTGGATATCGAACTTTTCTGATCTTTTCTGATGTATTGTCATTTTCTTTCAGTAATCTGAGTTTTGGAATTCTTTGTACTACGTCTCTCACAACCTATGATTGTCCCCTATGAGCCTCAAACGGTTAAGAACTCTGGCTGCTTGATAGATTTAACTTTTCTGATATGAGCAAATGCCAGCAGGATTTCGTAGTACAAAAATACTACGAAAATAAGGGAGAATCTAAAGCCTTTACGGTCAGAGAAGCAAGAAAATCAATTGTCGCAAACCGCATTGAGGGATTAATAGTACAAACTTGCCCAAAACTCAGATCAGTAAGCGAGATCCATCTTTGCACACGAATGGTTTTTCCGCATAGAAAAACAGACGTCACTGACGCCTGTTCATAACTAGTTCCCATGATTTCCCGTTTGATCAGAGGCATTTCAGGGCTTCTTCATCTGCCACCAGTGTGAAATCCGGATGGAACTGAAGAATTGATGCCGGAACGCTTGGAGTCACTGGCCCAAAGAACGCCTGTTTCAGGATTTCTGCTTTCCCGGCACCGGAAACAACCATTACCACACGCCTGGCCTGCATGATGTCCCGGATTCCCATGGTCAGAGCGTATCTCGGCACAGCGGCTTCATTCTCAAAGAACCGCTTGTTGGCCTGTATGGTTGCCTGTGTAAGGGATACTCTGTGTGTACCTTTCTCAAAAATCTCCTCCGGCTCATTGAATCCGATATGGCCATTCGGTCCCAGTCCCAGAAGCTGAAGATCAATACCGCCCAGACTCTGGATCAGTGCATCATATCTTGCACATTCTTCCTCTGTCTGGCTGGCCATACCGTCCGGTATATTGGTATTTGCCGGATCAATATCGATATGGTCAAACAGATTCACATGCATGAATTTCGCATAACTTTGCTCATGTTCGGCATCGAGCCCGACATATTCATCCAGGTTCACGGTCTTAACATTCCTGAAACTCACGTCCCCGCTGTGACACCATTCAATCAGGTTCTGATATGTCCCCACGGGGCTGGATCCTGTAGCCAGTCCCAGTACACTCGTAGGTTTCATAATTACCTGTGCCGCAATCAGACCTGCTGCTCTGCGGCTCATTTCATCATAGTCCTTGGTTCGAATCAGTCTCATATGTAAATCCTTCCTTCTGAGAGCTTCTGCACTCTCATTGTTCTCCTTCTTCATCGGTACAGATCTGTTCATAAGGTGCTACAATTGCCGGGTCACCGCCCATCGCCTTGAACTGATCAATGGCTTCCTGAAGTCTGATATGGAATTCTTCCAGACACAGGCCGTTATCCATGATATATGCTGCGGCGGCTTTTCCTACATAACGATAATGCCATGGTTCGAAATTGATCTCTGTCTCTTCCTGCTTGTCCGATGGATATCGCAGAATGAACCCATATTCCTGCGCATGTTCCAGCAGCCACTGCGCTTCCTCGGTTTCCGCGAACTTTTCGTTCATGGCCTTGTCCCGCCATGCTCTGGAAACAATATCGCATCCCAGCCCCGTCTGATGGTCGCTGGCACCGGGTTTGCTCACCCAGCCGTCATCCTTGCCACCATTGCGTTTCAGACGGTTATAATACATGGTGTTCTGGGTTTTGTATGAACGATATGCACTCTTCAGATACAGTGTAATCCCGTCCCCCAGAGCTGCTTCAAACATTTCAACCAGAGCATCCGCACACTCGCCCTGAAGCATCATCTCAGATGATGAAGCCTTGTTGACTCCGCCATTGGCATTGCTTCCGTCCTTGTTCGTTTTCCGCTTTTTCATGGTGACCAGTGGATCCGGCTTATCCTTTTCACTGAGCAGGTAATGCTGATTGGCAAGACGGATCATGACCGGGTCCATACTGCTCAGATCCACAGGAAAGTCCCATTCCACATCGCCATAGATCGGGACTTCCTCCAGTTCAACCAGATCTTCCAGTGTAAACTCAATCTCCTCTTCTTCCCCATACACCTGGAATACAGGCAGTATCATAAGCACCGTGGCAAAAATCCCTGCCAGAATCCGCTTCCAGTCAATCCATTTCATGCTGTCCTGCTCCTTTTGTTACCCAAGCGTATACCCTTTATAAAAGGGCTGCAGCCGTTACCTCTGCAGCCCTCCGTCTGTTTACCTTACTCGTTACCGAAGGAAATGCCCATGGTTCTGGCAATTTCAATCATCTGATGATCTGTAGGAACAAGCTTGGGAACGCCTGCAATATCCTTAAGCGCGTTATGCGTAATCTGGTTCCCCTTCAGAGCCACACTGACGCCATACTTCTCATCACGGATAAGTTCCGCAGCATGCACACCAAACTGGGTGGAAAGCACACGGTCATATGCACTCGAAGTGCCACCACGCTAGATATGTCCGGGAACCACGGCACGGGCTTCCACACCAACAAGTTCTTCCAGCTGATGTGCCACATCCGCAGCAGCAGAGTAGTGGGTTGCCGCACGTTTGGTTTCGCGTTCCTTCTTCTTGAGTTTTGCTTCTTCCATGGTCATGGCACCTTCAGCCACGGCAATGATTGTGAATCCCTTATTATTCTTGGCACGCCGTTCCACAACTTTAGCCACATTCTCAATAGAGTACGGGATTTCCGGAAGCAGAATCACATCCGCACCGCCTGCCACACCGGAATACAGAGTCAGCCAGCCAGCCTTGTTTCCCATGATTTCAATGGCCATTACACGACCATGGCTTGCAGCCGTGGTATGAATACGGTCAATTACGTCCGTGGCAATATCCAGTGCAGTATGGAAGCCGAAAGTGAAGTCTGTGCCATAGATATCATTGTCTATCGTCTTCGGAAGACCGATTACATTCAGTCCCTCTTCACTGAGGAGGTTTGCAGTCTTGTGCGTTCCGTTACCACCCAGGGTCACAAGGCAATCCAGTTTCAGGTCCTTGTATGTTTTCTTCATGGCCGCGACCTTATCCACATTGTCTTCACCGATCACGCGCATCTTGCTGAACGGGGTGCGGTTCGTTCCAAGAATGGTACCACCCAGGGTCAGAATGCCTGAAAACTGTTCTTTCCGCATCAGCTGCCAGTCATTCTCAAACAGTCCGCGATAGCCATCATGAATACCGATGATTTCACAGTCAAACATCTCATAGGACGCTCTTGCAACACCACGAATAGCAGCATTCAGTCCGGGGCAGTCTCCACCGCTTGTCAGTATACCGATTCTTCTTCTGATCATGCTATTGCCTCCTCTAATGATTCCTGACGGACTCACAATATTCCTTGTGAGTATAACACTTCCGGTGTTCATGCGCAAGAAAAGAACTTCCCAAGGGCCATAAAGCGATTGCATATCTTTCCTGTTTGCTTTATGATCCATACGACGTCTGATTCGCTCTGGTTACCAGAGATTCCATGATTCTGACCAAGGGGTGACGCATGCAGACCGGTGTACAGATTTCCAGCCTCAGGCCCATGCTTCAGACCGAAGATCAGGTCTGTCAGACTTTCCGGCATCTGGCCGGAATGGGTGTCCGGCATGTCCAGCTTCAATGGCTGGGGCCACAGATATCGCCTGCATTCATTGCAAAAACAGCCGAAAAGGAAGGTATTCACATCACGGGCATTCAGGATTTCTTTGTTGAGATCCAGGCACGCCTTCCATACTATATTGAACTGAATCATTGTACGGGCGGTACTTCATTCACTGTCAGCCGCATTCCGGAGTCTTTCCGGACTCCGGACGGGCTCATAAGATTTGCCGACATACTGAAAACACTTCAGGACCGTCTTGCACCTCTGGGGCAGCGTCTGGATTTTCACCCGACTGCTCCTGACTATGCGCCAGTATATGGAATCACACCTGTCGACCTGCTCGACATGCAGGTACCCGGGCTCACTTACTGCCTTGACCTTTATCATCTGGCCTGCAGCGGAATCCCCGTCGTTCCCTGGATTGCCGGACACGACAACCGGATTCCTGTGGTGCATTTCAAGGACCATGCCGATGGTCACCTCGTTCCTGCCGGCAGTGGTTCCATCCCCTGGGACGGTGTCGTGGCAGCATGCATGAAGCATGGTGTCCGGACCGCTCTGGTCGAGCAGGAATCCTGGGACCGGAATCCCTTTCTCTGCCTTGGAGAAGCTCTCGACTGGCTGCATCAGCAGATAGATCAGGAGAGCAGAAGAAATGTCCGTCACTGAACTGACCGGATACATCCCGCATGAGCGTTGTAATCAAAAAAGGAAGGATACATCGTCAATTACCCACGACTGAAGTCGCGGACTTGTGAAAACGAGTCCGGAGTTGACTAGCCAAAGATCTGCGGGATCTACGTTGAGAGAGTCATAACACCCATGGACATATCACCT
>ONWQ01000026.1 GCA_900321565.1 uncultured Eubacteriales bacterium | reverse complement strand
GGAAAGTCCCGGGTCATGCACCGGGCATAGATATCCCGGACTTCAGGCAGAGTGAGGTGCTCAACAGTGTACATGATCCATTCCTTCCGGATTCACAGAATGCGCATACGGCGGCTCCGGTTCATGGATTGCCGGATGATTGCAGGTCGTTCAGAAGACGGAGCGGTGCGCGGCTGGTGACGTACTGCACTCCGGTACGGGTGAGCTCCCGGAACCGGGGGACGCTGTCCACAGTCCATGCGGAGATCTGAAGACCATTTTCCAGTATGCGCCGGATTCCGTCCGGGATGAGGGCAAGGTGACACAGGTTCAGGCAGGGAACCTGTGAAGCCTTTGCGTCGCGGATATCGGCCTCAAGTTCCTCCAGCTGTGTCTGCGGGTGCTCCATGAGCCATTGCATGCGGGTATCATCATGCTCCGTTACGCAGGCCGGAGCCGATGCGAACAGTGCTTTCTGTGCTCTCGGGAACCGGGGACTGTTCATCCAGACCGTGCTGCCGGCTTCCACAGCTGCCTTCCTTTCTTCAGCATCCGGGGCTTCCCCGGTGAAGACCAGCCGGTGCGCCATGCCGCAGGCAACGGCGAGGCGCAGTACTTCAAGGATCAGGTGCTTTTCCTTCATGTCGCAGTTGATATGCATGGAAGGGGTGAGCCCTGCCACGGTTTCCATGCATTCGGCAAGTGTCGGGCCGGCAAGGGCGTGCTCCGGATCGTGACCGAGACGGAGCACGCCATGGACCATACGGACATCGACTTCCTGTGCGTACACCGGCAGTGTGGCCAGGTACCGGATGGACTCAAGGGTGTTAGGATTCGTGTTTTCCGCCCCGGCATGGGCGGTGATACAGATGTTCTGCATTTCTGACATTCCTTTATGACAGGGATACTGCGCGAAGGCGCAGTGTCCGGATCTGATAGGGCGCGAGCCGGTAAGACCAGGCATTCACCGGTTCACTGACCGGGCCGGCTGCGTCTTCGTTGAGTGTAACACACTGGACGGAAGCGGTAAACGGGAAAATGACAGTCCCGGTCCGCGTGCTCCCGGTGGGCTCATACAGGCGCAGGATGATCCCGTCTCCGTCCTCGGCCGGTTTTACGGTGTCCAGGATGGCACCGCCCTGCGTATGGAATCCGGGCAGTGCTCTGCAGGTACCGCTGCACACGTGCGGAGCACGGTTCAGCTCCTGAGCATGCCGGACAATCCCGGCTTCGTCCAGCGTGCCGGTAAACGGCTCGATGGCATAGGTAAAGGTGTGCTCGCCCTGGTCACAGGTGTCATCCGGGACGAGAGGGGCCCGGAGCAGGGTCAGTGCGATTTCTCCGCGGTCCGTGGAAACACCGTAGATACTGTCGTTATAGACTGCAAGCCCGCGGCTTTCATCTTTCAGCACGCTGTAGCGGTGCTGGACCACTTCATACTTTGCCTGATCATACGCATCCGAGCGATGGGTCGGACGGGCAATCTGTCCGAACTGGATCTCGTGCAGGGCATCCTTTGCGGGTATATTGCTCTGGATGACACACTTGAGCATCTTATGCCGCTCATGCCAGCTGACGCTGCCGGTCATGCGGATACAGCGGGAGGCGGCGTCCAGGGACAGGACCTGTTCGGCCTGGCTTCCGGAAAATGTGCGGCGGATGCGGAGCATGGCACGCATCGGCGTGCCCGGGAGGATTTCGACCTCGGAGCGGATGGCATCCGGGAGCAGGCCTTCGGTATAATCGGCGCTGATCTCCCAGGCGTCATAGATGGCCTCCACCTGATTATACAGCCGCCACTCATTGATCTTCATGCCGGGATCCATGAATTCGGTGCCGGTCTTCCGGTCCGCAAGCCGGACGATGCAGCCATCCGGATCAATCTCGGCGCGGATGTACTGGTTTTCCATGATGAACCGGTCGCCTTCGCGTACGCACCGGACCTCGTCCTGCGGGTCCGCACCCGGAAGGAGCGGTGTGGCAGTACCGGCCCTGAGGGTCTGGTAGACCTGTCTGCCATCGGGAAGGTCGAAGACACCGGACACATCCCAGGCAAGCGGGTTGAAGGCGAAAAAGCCGTCCGTATCCGTTTCCTGATACAGAGCGCGGATGATCTGGTCACAGGCGTTCCGGAGCACATCCAGCTGACTGTGGAATGCCTGCAGCTGCTCCTGATGCACCCGGGCAATTCCGACGCCCGCGGCGAGATCGTGGAACTGGTTGAACATCAGCACACGCCAGGCTTCCCGGAGCACGGGCAGCCAGGGCTCCCGCGCTTCGGGGGAGAGCAGGGAGAGCAGCCATTCGGTTTCGTGGAGCGCATCCTCCAGACGGCGCATGGCGGCCTTGCTCCGGCGCTGGGCACTGTAGGTGCCGCGATGCCACTGCAGGTAGAGTTCACCGACCCAGCGGTTATGCGAGGCGCTCTCACGGGCGTCTGCACAGTAGTCCTCGAGTGTGGCGTACTGCGTCCGGGGCAGGCCTTCCAGGTCCTGCATTCTCCGGGCGAGCTCGACAAAGTCGCGGGTCGCACCGCCGCCACCGTCACCGAACCCAAAGGGGAAGAGCATGGTTTCAATATGCTCGTCCTGTGTCCGGTCGCGTTCCCAGCGGTGGAACAGTTCCGTAGGCTCGATGCCGGCATTGTTGCGGAAGAAGGAGACGGCCTGTACCTGGGTGCCGTCCAGGCCTTCCCAGAGGAAGTTCTGATAGGGGAACCTGGGGAACTCAGGGTCGGCGCGCAGCAGCTTCTGGGTCGCGAAGTACGGGATATCAAACCCTCTGAGCAGCTGCGGCAGGGCGGCTGTGAACCCGAATGTGTCCGGCTGCCAGGCGACCCGGCTTTCGACACCCAGGTTCTCACGGAACCAGCGTTTGCCCCACATGAGCTGACGGATCAGGCTCTCGCCGCCGGGCAGGTTGGTATCGCACTCGACATAGAATGCGCCATCGGCAAAGATCTGTCCGGAGCGGACCAGTTCCCGGACTTCCTGAAACTGCTGCGGAGAGTGTGCTCTGAGCATTTCCAGGAGTGCGGGCTCACAGGCAAAGAAGCGGTACTCGGGGTATTCCTGAAGCAGCTGCAGCTGATTGCCATAGGTGCGGCTTGCCTTATGATACGTTTCCTCCATGGGCCAGAGCCAGGCCAGGTCGATATGCGACTGTCCGAAGATCATCATCCTGGGCGCTGTGGACCCGTTATGGCAGGCAAGAGCATCCCGGAGCACGTCCCGGGCGGCGGCAAAGGATGCTGTGCGCTGCGGTTCCGGGAGCTCGAAATCGGCCGTGTGTGTAAAGCGCATGAGCGCGTCATGGACCTTCATGGCACGGAGACTGCGCTCGGGCAGGACTTCGGCAAGCCGCATGAGGGTTTCCACATCCAGGAGCAGCTGATAGGCTGTCTCATGGAAGACGGCAGCACCGCCGGCACTGACCGTGCACTGGGCAGCCGGGCAGGGCGGGACCGCTTTCTTTTCCGGCGGGCACGGGCCGAGGTTTTCCAGGCGTGCTCCGTGCCCGGCATAGCTTTCAATGAGGATCTCAAAGGATTCCCCGCCCTGGCTGGAGCGGGTGAGCGTGACATAGGGGTGCTGTCGGTCAATGGAGCCGACATTGCGGCCGTTGACATAGATCAGCTGTTCTCCGCCGAGACCGGACACAAAGATGATCCGCTGGCCCCGGACCTGGGGCGGCAGGGTGAGGCGCGTGCGGAACCAGCCATAGGTCCAGCAGGGGCCCCAGGCAGTGCCGGCCGGGTACGGATGCATGGG
>ONWQ01000022.1 GCA_900321565.1 uncultured Eubacteriales bacterium | reverse complement strand
GTGGCCGCCATGACGATGATTCCCTCATTGACGCCGAATCCGTCCAGTCACAAGGTTACCTTCGCTGATGTTGCAGGGGCTGAGGAGGAAAAGGAAGAACTTGCCGAAATGGTTGACTTCCTGCGCAATCCCAAAGCCTATAAGGATGTCGGCGCAAGGATCCCCAAGGGCGTCCTGCTTGTCGGCCCGCCTGGTACCGGCAAGACGCTTCTTGCCAAGGCTGTGGCGGGAGAGGCAAACGTACCGTTCTTTTCCATCTCGGGTTCAGATTTTGTGGAAATGTTTGTCGGCGTGGGTGCGAGCCGAGTCCGTGACCTGTTTGATCAGGCAAAGAAAGCCGCACCGGCGATCGTGTTTATTGACGAGATTGACGCAGTCGGACGCCATCGTGGTGCCGGCCTTGGCGGCGGGCATGATGAACGCGAACAGACACTGAACCAGCTTCTGGTGGAAATGGATGGCTTTGAAGCCAATACCGGCGTGATTGTCATGGCCGCAACGAACCGCAGGGATATCCTGGATCCGGCACTGCTGCGTCCGGGACGTTTTGACCGCCAGGTTACGGTCAATTACCCGGATCAGGGCGGTCGTGTGGAAATCCTGAAAGTGCACAGCCGGGGAAAGCCGCTTGCCGAGGACGTGGACCTGGAGAACATCGCAAAACGGCTGCCGTACGGGACCGGTGCGGACATTGAGAATGTCATGAATGAGGCAGCGATCCTGGCAGCGCGCAGCCGGAAGGATAAGATTGATCAGCAGCTGCTGATTGATGCGATCGCACGGGTTCAGATGGGACCGGAAAAGAAGAGCCACAAGGTCAGCGAAAAAGACCGGTATATGGTCGCTGTGCATGAAAGCGGTCACGCCGTTCTGGGACATCTGGTCAATGGCTGTGATGAAGTGCACCTGGTCACTATTGTCCCGCGTGGCGGAAGCGGAGGGCATACACTGTCCCTGCCGTCGGAAGAGCGCGATAACATGAGCAGGACCCAGATGCTGGCCTTTGTCACCATGGCTCTGGGCGGGCATGCCGCCGAAGAAGTGATTCTGGGCGAGATCTATACCGGTTCATCCTCAGACCTTAAGACAGCGACAGAGATGTGCCGGCAGATGGTGACCAAGTATGGCATGAGTGACACCATAGGCACAGTGTACCTGGGCTCTGACCAGGAAGTATTCGTAGG
Source organism: uncultured Eubacteriales bacterium (assembly GCA_900321565.1). Taxonomy (GTDB): domain Bacteria; phylum Bacillota; class Clostridia; order Christensenellales; family Aristaeellaceae; genus UBA2943. The sequence goes on along the minus strand of ONWQ01000022.1, from coordinate 4,561 downwards.
CATGGAGTTTGGCCAGAACCGGCAGTATTCCGAAGAGATTGCAGCTGCGATTGATAAAGAAGTCCGGCGCATGCTGAAGGAATGCTATGAAAAGGCCAAGTCCGTGATCCTGGAGAACCGGGATAAACTGGATCGTCTTGTGCAGGCACTGCTCCGCGAAGAAACGGTCGGACGTCAGGAATTTGTAGCACTGATGGATGGGCAGAGTGCAGTACAGACTGCGGAAACCGTACCATCCCAGACCGGAGAGGATGCAGAGAAAACCGGGACGGAATCCGGAACGGATGCCGCGGAGCAGTCGGATGCAACGGTGACTGAATCCAGGGGTGACATATGAAACCGGACCTTCATATGCACTCCACCATGAGCGATGGCGTCCGGACTCCGGAAGAACTCTATGCATACTGTGAATCGCTCGGTCTTTCGCATATGTCTCTGACAGACCATGATACCTATGCCGGTCTGGACCATCTGGACAGGATGAACGGGCATGTGCAGACGATCCCGGGAGTGGAACTGAGCCTGAAACCCATGCGAAGCTTTCATCTGCTGGTCTATGGTGATGGCAGGGGTACGCCGATGCATGATCGCATACTCACACTGGCGGAAGCCAGACGGGGGCGTGCACAGAGCATGCTTGAAAAACTGCATGCGCTTGGCTGTCGGTTTTCTGATGACTGGTATGCATGGTTTGAAGACATGCAGAAGCATCCGACACGCAGTGTGGGCAGAATGCACCTGGCACGTGCACTGGTGGAGGCTCAGTATGTCCGGTCTGTCGGGGAGGCGTTTGACCGGTATCTTTCGGAAGGCAGACCGGCATATGTTCCACAGCAGCGCATGACCATGCAGGAGGCTCTGGAAGTCGCGCTTGGATGTGGACTGGTGCCTGTGCTTGCCCATCCCCGTGAGCTCGGGATTGCTGATGAAATTCTGGAAGACCTGGTGCGCACATGGACGGACCAGGGACTGATGGGTATGGAAGTCTATCACCCTTCTGCAAGAAGGAAAGGCTTTGAGAGCCTGGAAAACATGGCGCGGCGGTATAAACTGCTGGTAACCGGCGGAAGTGACTACCATGATACCTATGATGAAACCCATGGTATACCGGGGTCCATGGCTTCTGTATGGAAGCACTGCGAAGAAGACCTTGGGAAATTGCTTGAGAAACTAAAGTAAAGAGTGTATAATGCGAAAGTTGTTGATTGGAGGTGGGAGAGATGTCAGGTGAGTCCACAGAGGCTGTAAATCCAACAAGAAGAAGACGATCTGCAAAGTATCAGACACCTGAAACATCTTCTTCTGCCGAGGGTATGGTCGGTTCGGAATCCGAGCCGTCCACGACACAGGCCGGAGAAACGCATGGCGGACAGACGGTACAGAAAGCCGGTATGACTGCCGACCGGGTCTCCACAAATGAAACCTCCCGCTTCGGGACGGAAAGAAACAGAAAACAGAGCACGGAAGAACCACGGGAACGTCGCCATTCAGCAGGCGGGACACGCGGGTATGTACCTGAGCGCCTGGAACCGAAAACGCTGGAAGAACAGAAGGCGCAGCAGGCTGCAAAACCGATGGTCAGAGATCAGGGAGCATCCGGAACCTTTTCGGGTATCCCGGTGAATCCCGGATTCGGTTACACATCCGGGATGACACGCAGCGGTATGCAGAATACAGCAGGCAGATATCCCACGGCTTCCGGTCCGGTTACGACCGGTGGCCAGACGGGCAGGATGCCACAGATGACCGGTCCTTCCGGCAGGATTCCCTATGTGGACAGAAATGCCATGACGCATGGAGGCAACGGCAATATGAGCCGGACCGGCATGTCCAGTGGCGCGATCCCGCCTGTACCCTATGGCGGTATGAGCAGTTCAGGACAGCAACCTGTCCGGAACACAGGCGGATATGTATCCCAGACCAATCCGCGCATGAGTCAGACCGGTACGGGGAATCCCGGGTATACGCCCGGGCAGGGGTACCCGCCGGTCAGCTGGAATACAATGCAGCACGGCAGTGGCGCTGTCCCGCCGGTGCCACCTCAGCAGAATACAGGCAGACAGAGTGCAGCAGCGCCGTCGCCCAAAAAGGGAAAGCCGGGCAAGTCTCAGAAAGTGCTCCGTTCCATTCTGATTGCATGCATTCTTGCGGCACTTCTGTTTGCAGGGTACCGGATCCTGACGAATATTCAGGCTGAGCGTGCATTGCGGGAAAGCGTGGAAGCCTATGACAACCGTTTCGTGGACGGTGTGTACGTGGACGGGATTGCCCTTGGTGGCATGACTTACGACGAGGCATTGCTCAGAGTTCGCGAGAATGCACAGAAGCGTTCCGATGCCTGGAGTGTGGAGCTGACCTATCAGGGTCAGCTTGTACAGCGGATCAGCGCCTCCGACCTGAACATCACAGTGGATGTTCAGGAAACTATGAACAATGCATGGAAAGCAGGTCACGTCGGTACGATTGAAGAGCGCAGGGCGGAAATGGACCAGCTGCTGGAAACCCCCTATGAAGCCTATACGGCCAACCCGGGCGGGGATCAGAGTAAGCTGAAGCAGATTCTGCAGAACCTGCAGAATAAGGTATATCGTGCGCCCAAGAATGCTGAGATTGCTTCATTCAATGCAGGGCTGACCTATCCATTCACGTTCAATGAGGAGGAAGTCGGCCGCAGCCTTGATCTGGATGCACTTCAGAAAGCGATCTATCAGAGCCTTTCCACCATGGAGAGCGAGAGCGTCGAGCTGAACATTATTGAGACACAGCCGGAAATCACGGTGGACTGGATCAAGGAAAACCTGCTTGAGGAACGTGGCTTTGGGTCCACGCCCATCACGTCGCATTCTACGGACAACCGGAATGAGAATATCCGTGTGGCTTTTTCCAAGATTGCAGGGACTGTACTCCAGCCTGGAGATACGTTCTCGTTCAATGATATTGTAGGACAGCGCACGGAAAAGAACGGATTCCTGCCTGCCATTGAGTATGCATACGGTGAAGTCTCGGACGGAATCGGCGGCGGAGTCTGCCAGGCAAGTACAACAGTCTACCTTGCTGCTGTACGTGCAGGCCTGCAGATTGTGAAGAGAGAACCGCACTCGGATGCCGTGAACTACATTGAGTATGGTAAGGATGCAACCGTGTACTGGTACTCCAATCACAAGATTGATCTGGTCTTCCGCAATAATACCGAGCATCCGATCTATATTACAGCAGCAGTCCAGTCGGATAAGCGCCAGAGAACCAAGCTGGTCTGCAATGTCAGAATGTACGGGGAATCACTCCATGGTGTGACCTACGACATTGTCACGGAGGAGACAGTCATTGAACCTCCGGAACCCACGATTGAACCGGACAGAAAAGGCGAGTATGTAACCTATACGGATGAGCAGAAAGTGATACGGGAAGCTTCCAAGGGATGTGAAGTCAAATCCTTCCGTGTCGCCTATAAGGATGGCGTGGAAATCGAACGCAAACCGCTGTATACAGATACCTATAAAGCAAAGCCACAGATCATTAAGGTGGGCGTTACACCCAGATAAAGAAAACCAGTGCCGGATCCGTTTCCGGCACTGGTTTTCCTAATAAGGCACTTTTATTTCAGGCTGTACGCAGCCGCTGCGATGCCGGCAAGCTTCGGGTCCATTCCGCCAGGGATACAGCGTTTTCTCTGAAATCTGAGTCCGGAACAGAAAAAAGAAGCGAACTCTTGACATTCGCTTCTGTATTTCCCTGTTATACATTGTCCGGAAGAACTGATTCCACACAGCACAGAAGTCCCTGAATCATGGTTTCCAGTGCCATGGACGGGACAGGAGACTGCTTTTCAGCAGCTTGTTGCGGCAGATACGGGAGATGCACGAAGCCACCTTTTGTGTGCATTCCTTCGTGAGCGATCAGATCCATTAGGTGATACATTGTACAGTTGCATACAAAGGTACCGGCAGACAGGGAAGGGGCTGCAGGGATTCCCTGTGCCTGCATCCGACTGACCATACTGCGGATGGGAAGTCCGGAAAAGTAGGCATCCGGTCCACCGGAGCGAATGGGTTCTTCCTCTGCCAGGTAGCCTGATTCATCCGCACTGCGGGCATCCATGAGATTGATGGCAATCCGTTCGGGTGTGATCATAGCCCGGCCGCCTGCCTGGCCGATGCAGATCATGGCATAGGGCTGATGGGTTCTGAGGATCTCCAGGAGTTTTGGACGCACTGCCCGGTATTCCACCGGAAGACAGTAGCGGATGATGGTGGCGGGACCGATCTGGTCCGGAAGTGCACGGACGGCCTCCCAGCTTGGATTCATGGATTCCAGTCCGAACGGTTCGAACCCTGTGAGTACAATGTTCATGGGGGACTCCTTTCCGGCGCTCCGGTCACCTGAATACCGAATGCCTGACATATCGCAAACTGAGAAAATGAAAAGCCCCTGATTCAGGTCTAAAAAAGGAGACCGACACGGGTCTCCTTTGAAAGTGCTTATATGGCTCAGGCCTTGTTGTTGCAGCCAAGGACATCGACGATCTTGTGCTTGACCATTTCCTTGATTGCGGTACGGGCTT
>ONWQ01000293.1 GCA_900321565.1 uncultured Eubacteriales bacterium | reverse complement strand
TTTCTGGAAACTGCAAAACATTACGTATCAGAAAGGAGAAATGGCTCTCCTCCCACGACTGAAGTCACGGGTGTCCGAGCCTAAATAACATGATAACAGTTAGCAACGTTTCCCTGACTTTCGGTGGCCAGAAGCTGTTCTCGGGTGCGGACCTGAAATTCCTGCCCGGCAACTGCTACGGCATTATCGGTGCCAATGGCGCCGGCAAGTCCACCTTCCTCAAGATCCTGTCCGGCGAGCTGGAACCGACCACCGGCACGGTCACCATACCGGCCAATGAGCGCATGTCCACTCTGAAACAGGACCAGTTCCAGTATGATGCATTCCCCGTCCTGGATACCGTGATCATGGGCAATGCGCGTCTGTATGAAATCATGAAGGAAAAGGACGCGCTGTACATGAAGCCGGACTTTTCCGATGCAGACGGCGAACGCGCTGCCGAACTGGAAGGCGAGTTTGCAGAAATGGACGGCTGGAACGCGGAAAGTGACGCTGCTTCCCTGCTCACCGGTCTTGGCATTCCCACCGACATGCATACCATGCTCATGAGCGATCTGAGCGGTGGCCAGAAGTTCAAGGTTCTCCTTGCCCAGGCGCTGTTCGGACACCCGGATATCCTGCTTTTGGACGAACCGACCAACAACCTGGACAACAAGTCCGTTGCCTGGCTGGAAGACTTCCTGATGGACTTCCCGGGCACACTCATTGTGGTCAGCCATGACCGCTGGTTCCTGAACAATATCTGTACGCACATCGTGGATATCGACTATAACCAGGTCAAGATGTACGTCGGTAACTATGACTTCTGGTACGAGTCCTCCAAGATGATGCAGTCCCTGATGAACGACCAGAAAAAGCGCAGAGAGGACAAGATCCGCGAACTCCAGGCCTTCATCCAGCGCTTTTCATCCAATAAGTCCAAGGCCAAGCAGGCAACCAGCCGCAGGAAGCTGCTGGATCAGCTGACCATGGAAGAAATGCCTGCTTCCTCCCGCCGTTACCCCTGGGTGAACTTCACCCCGGACCGGGAAGCCGGCAAGGATATCCTGACCGTGGACCGTCTGAGCTACAGCCAGGACGGGATCCAGCTGCTCAAGGATGTATCCTTTGTCGTCACCAAGGGCCAGAAGATTGCCCTGGTCGGGAATGAGAATGCAGCCACGGCACTGTTCCGGATCCTGACAGAGGAGATCCAGCCGGACAGCGGGACCTTCAAGTGGGGCGTCACCATCTCAACCAGCTACTTCCCCAAGGATAACAGCAAGTTCTTCGACGGCTGTGACATGACCATGATGCAGTGGTTTGCCCAGTACAGTCCTGAGCAGCTGGAGACCTATATGCGCGGTTTCCTCGGCCGTATGCTGTTCTCCGGTGATGATGTCTACAAGCCCGTCAATGTGCTCTCCGGTGGTGAAAAGGTGCGTGTCATGCTCTCCAGGATGATGCTCTCCGGCGCCAATTTTCTCATGCTTGACCAGCCGACCAACCACCTGGATCTCGAGTCCATCACGGCTGTCAACAATGCACTGATCAATTTCCCGGGCAATGTGATCTTCACCAGCCAGGACCATCAGTTCATTTCCACAGTTGCTGACCGGATTCTGGACATCCATAACGACGGGACCGTATCCGATTACTACTGCAATTATGAAGACTATCTCGAAAAAATCGGAAAATAATCATGCCTTCCCGGCACATGCACCGGACGGTACCAGCCGTCCGGTTTTTTCATACATGGAAAAACTGGTATTTGTGCACAGAACCATTCTATGGTATGATATTTTCCGTACTTTACCGGGCGATATACACAAAAACTGTACGGTTCAGCCCGGTCCACTTTCCGGCATCCGCAACCGGAAAGCCTTCACTGCAAAGGAGAAATGCACCATGCATACCGTATCATACAGACTGATTCTGGGCCTTCTGTGCCTTCTTCTGGCCGGCACCGCCTGTGCCGAGTCCGGGACCGGGCTCGCGAATGAAGACTGGACTCAGATTCAGGCGCAGATCCGCTGGACAGATTCCGAAGGCGCTGAGCAGTCTGCCGTTGCCTCTGCACTGCCTTCCGGAGAAACCCAGACACTGTGGATTCAGGTTCCGGAGGGTACATTCCTTTCAGATGTCACACTGGATATCCGGCACCCTGCGCATGACTGGCGCTTTGATCCCGCCGACGGCAGCATGGTAAGCCTGACTGAACAGAGTGATGACGGGATCTTCGTGCTCCCGGTGTTTGCCTATGCACCGGACCAGGATCAGACGCCCGTGGATGCCTATACCCTGATGATCTCCGACCATGCCCCTGCCGCTGATACACTGCTTGAGTATGAAACCACGGCACAGACCGAAGGCGCTCCGGCCGGAAAGGATGCCGTTGTGGACGTGCTCTGGATGGATGAGCAGGGAACCATACTCGCACAGAAGCGTTTCAGTATTCCTGCAGGCGAAACCCGGAGCCTGACCTGTGATCTTTCCGGGGATGCCAGACTGGCCTGTCTGTCCGAAGACCCGGTACAGGTGCAGGTCAGCAGCGAAGGGGTCCCCTCCCAGTCCATTGTCACCTTCACATGCGCTCTGCAGACTGTGACCGTCCCGGTACCCGTGCTCTGCATGGATGCAGACGGGGCTGTACTCCGTGAAACCTCGGTCAATATGGATGTACCCAGCGAGCAGGTGATCCCCGTGCCCGAAATCCCGGATTATCGTCCGCTGCCGGATACGGAACCGGTCACCGTACAGTTGGATCTCTCCGCCCATGCAACACCCAATGAGGTCGTCTTCCGGTATGAGCTCATTCCCGCTGAGATTGAGTTCCCGGTGGAATACATGCTCGATGGCACGGTATACGCGCAGGAGACCGTGATCCTGCCCATGGGCCGGACCACACAGGTCATGCCGGACCACGCCATGCTCGGTGAGCTTGCTGTAAGCGACGAACAGGTTGTAGACGTTACCGTCTCAGAAGACGGGACTGCAGAGCCTGCCGCAGTCACCTTCACACTTTACCGGCCTGTGCCTGTCACCATCCTGTACCTGGATTATCAGACCAGCAGTCTTCTCGCGGGTCCCCAGACCCTGCTCCTGGCCCCCGGCACACACACCATTGCTCCGGACCCGGCCGTGCTCCCTTCGGACTGCACACTGCTCACCACCGTGCCTGTGGATGTACAGATTGACGGGGCTGAAGCAAAGCCTGAGCAGGTGATCTTCCTCTGTGACTCCACATCCGGTGCCCACAGCGGTCTGACACAGACTGAAGTCCGGGAACCCGAAACCAGTACGGCGAACGGGCCGGAACCCGACGAAGCCGTGGGAAGCCCGGTGCCGGTATCCGAACCGGAACCCGTGGACGTCTCAGCTGACTGGACAGACGAGGAAGGCAATATCCTGCATACGGAAACTGTCACCTTACTTCCCGGGCAAAGTCATACTTTCCGGGCTGAGGACTGGACTGACGAGCAGTATGTGCTCGTCTCCGGGGACACGACCACGGTCACCGTACCCGAAAGCGGAAGCCCGCGCCCTGAAAATACCGTATTCGTCCTGCGTGCCTTTGTAAGCGTACCCGTGACACTCATGGCCCAGGATGGTACCGTACTCGGCCGGGATGAGCTCCGTCTCTCCTTTGGCACGGAAGAAACCATTTTCCCGGACCTCATCGCCGGCTACAGTGCCGACGGACCGGAGGACGGGATCACGGTCCGTGTGGATGAAAACGGACACGCCGAACCGGAGTCCATCGTTTTCTATTATCTGCCCCTGGAAGATACGGAAGATCTCACTGAGTCTGAGGAAACCGAAGAAGAACCGGAAATCGAAGCGACTCCGGAACCCGAGACAGAACCCGAAACCGAACCGGAAGCTGAGCCCACTCTGGAATCTGAGACTGAGCCCGAAGCCGAACCGGAAGCTGAACCCACCCCGGCACCCGGCCTGACCAACCGTTGGGCGGTCACCACCAAAGGCGGAGTCAACCTGCGCCGCAATCCTTCCCAGAATGCCCGCCTGGCCCGTCAGGTACCCAGAAGCGGAACTTACCTGTGGATTATCCAGGAAGTCTATAATGAAAAACAGGAGCTGTGGTATCAGATTCTCTTCGACGGCGTGGAAGCCTATATCCGCGGAGACCTGGCCCAGCCGCTGTCTGAAGCGGAAAGTGATGCGTACCAGGAGTCCCTGGATTCCCCGGCTCCATCCTCTGCTGACCCCGATGCCTGACCGGCATTGCAGCCCCTGCCACGCGGCATGGGGCTGTTGTTGGATTAATAAAAGGAGAAGCCCTTTGCTTCTCCTTTTTTGTGTGCGTTCTGCATATGTGCAGTCTCACCCAAATTCTTCTGTCTGGTTTGGTCCATCATCCCTGGGTCGCAT
>ONWQ01000060.1 GCA_900321565.1 uncultured Eubacteriales bacterium | reverse complement strand
CACGGTGCGGACTATGACCTGATCTACCTGGTCAATGAATCTGATTCAGTCTATTCCGGTACGGTACATTTCCGCTCGGTTCCGGAAAACACGCGGCATATTTACCGTTATGATGCGTGGAATAACCGCTGCGTGGCGGTACAACCTGACGCAGACGGTATGCTGAGCGGTCTATGGGAGCCGCGGAAGGGGTACCTCTATATCCTGGACCGAACGGAGGACATCCCGGAACTTGCCGCGGAGTTTGCCGAGAAAAAAACGACTGTCTGTCCATTGACCCGATGGATGCGTTCGGTATGCAGGGCTGAAGCGTATCCGGACTTCGGACCGGAACGGGAGGTCACACTGCCGGATGCGTATGAACTCGAAGACCCGTCCTTTGGCGGATTCATCCGGTATGAAACGGACTTCATGTATGATCCGGATGCCACGGAACGTGTGCAGCTTGCTGTGCAGGGACTCCAGGAAGGACTGGAAGTCTTTGTCAATGGACAGAGCGCAGGCATCCAGTGCGTGCCGGAGTATCGGTTTGAACTGACGCCGTTCCTCAGACGCGGCAGCAACCGGATCCGGCTGGAACAGGCCACAACACTGGAGCGTGTGGTACCGCGTATGGACACGGTCAGTCTGAAACCGGCTGAGCCCACGAACCATTTAGGGATCAATACCGTGGTTGTGCTGGCACTGACGGAAACAGCATGACAGGTACTGTACAGAACGGAGGGGCATGGAGACGTGCCCCTTTTTGCTGAAGCTGTGCACAGGCAGAATATGGGTCTTGTATCCATATTATCTATTGACACGGTTGATAATATATATTAAAATGCAGGTGACAGATTTCAGGAAGGACAGGGACACATGGTGTGCAGCCACTGCAGGAATGCAGCCTGCCTCTGCCTTCTTACGATGGTTCCTTATGCATTGATTCCGGCAAGAATGTGCGAGAGTGCAGCCTGCCGGTTTTTTGGATTTTCGAGCGAAAGACATGCCGGGCATACAGGGCTGGTACCTGCCGTACCCGGAACCAGAAACAGGAGTGATCCGGATGACACTGCAGCAGCTCAATGACGTGATTGCCATAGCCGAGACGGGTTCTTTCCATCGTGCAGCGGAAAGACTGTATATCGCCCAGCCCTCCCTGACCAGTGCAGTGAAAGAACTGGAAAAGGAACTGGGCGTGATTCTGTTTAACCGGAGCGGGAAGGGAACAACACTGACAGCGGACGGCGAAGGATTCCTGCCCTATGCCAGATCTGTTGTCATGCAATGGCAGAACCTTCTGGACGCCTATGGGAAGACAGGTACGCACCGGCAGAAGTTTGCCGTTTCCACACAGCATTATTCCTTTGCTGTGAAAGCCTTTGTGGAGCTGACCCGGCTGTATGATGTTTCAGAGTATGAGTTTGCGATCCGGGAGACAAGGACCGGGCAGGTCATTGAGGATGTGGCCGCCTCCAGAAGCGAGATCGGGATCCTGTACATGAGTGATTTCAACCGGAAGGTACTGGGCAGGATGCTCAGTGATCATGGACTGGCGTTCCATCATCTGATTGACTGCCGGGCCTATGTGTATCTCTGGAAACAGCATCCGCTGGCAGACAGGGCAGCCATTACCTTTGAAGACCTGAAGGCATATCCCTGCCTGTGCTTTGAGCAGGGAGAGAACAGTAATTTCTACCTGGCTGAAGAGATTCTCTCCACCAATGAGTATCCGCGGATGATCAAGTGCAGTGACCGGGCGACCATGCTCAATCTCATGGTCGGTGTTCTGGGGTATACGCTCTGCTCTGGCATCATCTGCGAGGAACTGAACGGGAATGAGTACCGTGCAGTGCCCTATGCGGAGGACGAGGAAAATCCGAACAGCCTGATGGAAATCGGATTCATCTGCCGGAAAAACAGTCAGTTTACAGGTGTTGCCAGACAGTATATCTATGAACTGGAACGATATCTTCATGCCGGAAAAGCTCAGGAGGGCAGTATACAGCCATGATCTGAAAGCCCCGCTGCCGCAGGTGCAGTGCGGGGCAGGATTCAGTCCGCTTACGGCGGGAATGCCGGTCTGACGTATGATAGATGAAATCTATCGGAACAGATCGGCATTTCATATTGGACAAAAGTCTATTAAATCGATAGAATCAATACATCAAATGAGAGGGGGCCTGTGGAATGGAACATGTACATGCGTCCTTTGCTGTACTGCTGAGCAGGAACCGAATGCGCAGGTCTGCAATCTGACGGGACACCGGAAGTGCCGGTTCGCTGCGGAGGACTTCCGGCAGCGGGATGGCAGTGAACAGAAAACCCCGGATGAATGATCCGGTGCGCCGGCCGCGAGAGCCGGCTGAAAAAACAGCAGAGGAGAAGAGTATATGTCAGATATCAGAAATTCCGCGAACTGGTCCTTTGAAACCAGACAGCTGCATATTGGTCAGGAACAGGCAGATCCTGTCACGGATGCCCGTGCTGTGCCGATTTATGCCACAACATCCTATGTGTTCCATAACAGCGAGCATGCAGCGGACCGTTTTGGCCTGCGGGATGCGGGCAATATCTACGGCCGGCTGACCAATCCCACACAGAGTGTGTTTGAAGCGCGCATTGCAGCGCTTGAAAACGGCAGTGCCGCTCTGGCAGTAGCCTCCGGCGCAGCTGCCATCGCCTATACATTCCAGGCTCTGGCAAAGGCCGGCGAGCATATTGTGGCATCCAAAACCATTTACGGTGGAACATTCAATCTCCTGGAGCATACACTCCCCCTGACCAGCGGGATCACGACCACCTTTGTTGATCCGGATGCAGAGGGCAGTTTTGAAGCGGCCATTCAGGAGAATACCAAGGCCATCTTTGTTGAAACCCTGGGAAATCCAAGAAGCAATATTGCCGATATCGAAAAGATTGCAGAGATTGCTCATGCGCATGGTCTGCCCCTGGTGGTGGATTCCACGTTTGCAACACCCTACCTGGTCCGCCCGATTGAATGGGGTGCGGACATTGTGGTGCACTCCGCGACGAAATTCATCGGCGGTCATGGTACAGCCATTGGCGGGGTCATTGTGGAAGGCGGAAAATTTGACTGGAAGGCAGGCGGACGGTATCCCTGGATCAGTGAGCCGAACCCGAGCTATCATGGTGTTTCCTTCTATGACGCGGTCGGACCGGCTGCCTTTGTGACCTATATCCGGGCGATTCTTCTCCGGGACACAGGGGCCACGCTTTCACCGTTCCATGCCTTCCTGTTCCTTCAGGGCCTGGAAACCCTGTCGCTCCGGGTAGAACGGCATGTGGAGAATGCGCTGAAGATTGTGGAGTATCTGTCCGGACATCCGCAGGTAGAGGCCGTGCACCATCCGTCACTGCCTTCTGAGCCCAGTCACAGCCTGTACAGGAAGTATTTCCCTCATGGTGGCGGGAGCATTTTCACCTTTGAGATCCAGGGCGACAGCCAGACAGCCATGAAGTTCATTGACAACCTGGCCATATTCTCGCTGCTGGCCAATGTGGCGGATGTCAAGTCACTGGTCATCCATCCGTTTACCACCACCCACAGTCAGCTGACAGAAGAGGAACTGCTGGAACAGGGGATCCGTCCGAACACAATCCGCCTGTCGATTGGAACGGAGAATGTGAAAGACCTGATTGCGGCACTGGAAGCCGCCTTTGAAGCAGTCCGGTAATCAGCTGCATGCAAAAAAGGACGTGTGCCGGGGGCAGCACACGCAGGCGTGAAGATTCCGGGCAAGAAAAAGCTGTTGTGATACAGACAAGCGCTGTACCGCAACAGCTTTTTTCGTTTATATGCCGCATGGAAACATTCCTGGGTCTTCAGGCTGTGGTTTGGCCTGACGGATCAGCTCCCGGAGTGTGACGGACTTCAGATAGGTCTGCACGGTTTTTTCCAGTCCCTCCCAGGCGGGAAGACTGATACAGAATTCGCACCGGGCGCACGGGTTCTCACTCTGCTCCAGACAGGAGACTGCGTGAAGAGAGCCTTCCGTTGCACTGAGAATATCCCACAGGGTGATCTGATCCGGCGGCAGCAGAAGACGGTATCCGCCGTTCTTGCCGCGGCGTATTCCCAGAATGCCGGCGCCCGCCAGAGGAGCCGTGAAGGCTTCCATATACTTTTTTGAAATCTGCTGACGTTCTGCGATGTCCTTCATGGCGACATACCCGTCTTCCTGGTGCATTGCAATATCAATCAGCATCCGTGTTGCATAGCGACCTTTCGTAGATACCAGCACTCTGACCACCTCTTGTCTATTATAGTGCTGGACATTTGTGAAGTCAAACTCTGCCTTTTCGGCAGCAAGTGGTCTGCTGGATCCGCAAACAAAAACGCAAACGTTTGCATTACAAAAAAACAGAGACAGAATACAGTAAAAAATGCTGAAATTGCTTGAAATTCCATGAATCCATGCATTTTGCCGTGGTTGAGAAATAACCCAGATTGAGCATTGACGGAATGGTTTCTATTTGGTAATATTCTTACAAATCATAGGACTGCTTTACGAAAACGTGTTCGTTCTGAGACGAACCATACCCCTGAAAGGGATATAAAGAGGAGACCGATATGAAACGCCAGAAGATTCGGTACCCAATGACACGGGAAAGGTTCAGGAACCAGTTTTTGAATGTGGTGAAGAACCCTTTCAATATGATCGTATTCTTCAGCCTGATCATACTGTTCTGTCTGATTGTGATCCCGCTGCTGCAGATGATTGCTTCCACTTTTACCGCAGCCAAGTCGGAAATCCGGCGTATCGGCGGGAACCCCGGAGATTTCACGCTGTATTACTGGCGGTATATCCTTGTGAGCAATATGGCGGAATCCACGCTGTGGGCACCGCTGAAGAACTCACTGATCGTCGGCTTTTTCACGGTTCTGGTGTCCGTTCCTCTGGGCACTGTGCTGGGCTGGCTGATCGTGCGTTCGGATATCCCGGGAAAGAAACTGCTGGGCATGCTGGTTGTGATTCCCTACATGATTCCGTCCTGGTGCAAGGCACTGTCCTGGCTGGCTGTGTTCCGCAATGAACGCTCGGGTGCCCTGGGGTTTCTGGCCGGCCTTGGACTGCAGATCCCGGACTGGCTGGCGTACGGGCCGATTGCAATCGTACTGTGCATGTCCCTGCACTATTACGCATTTTCATACATCAATGTTTCTTCAGCACTCCGGTCCATTAACTCAGAACTGGAAGAGATGGGTGAGATCTGCGGGGCAACCAAGCCGCAGATCCTGCGTTCCATCACTCTGCCCCTCGTGCTGCCGAGCATTCTTTCCTCGATCATCATGACTCTGTCCAAGTCCATCGGCACCTATGGCGTGGCGGCTAACCTGGGCAACCGGATCGGATACTATACACTGGCGACCAAGATGAAGGTCTTCATCAGTGACGGACCGAGAAATGTCGGGTATGCCATGAGCCTGGTGCTGATAGGGCTGGCGGCACTGATCATCTTCTCCAACCAGAGAATCATCGGTGTACGCAAGTCGTATGCGACCATAGGCGGGAAGGGCGGACGTTCCACGGACATGAAACTGGGCAAGGCCAAGGTTCCGCTGATGTGCTTCCTGGTCTTCTTCCTGGTGGTTGCCATGGTTATGCCCATGTTTGTGCTGGTCATGGAAACGTTCCAGGTAACCACCGGCAACGGATACGGACTGAATAACCTGACGCTCTATAACTGGATCGGCACAGTGGACCAGGCACAGACCTATACGAGCTATCCGGGCATCTTCCAGAACTCGGAATTCGGGCGCAGTCTGTGGAATACAGTACGCCTGACCTTCCTTGGCTCTGTTATCACGGCCCTGTGCGGGCAGTTCCTGGGCTATATTTCCACACGCGGACGCGGCAAGTGGTACGGTTCACTGACGGAACAGCTGGTGTTCGTGCCATATCTTATGAGCGGCGTGGCATTCTCGACCATGTATTTTGCCATGTTCTCGCGTCCGCACCTGGGTGGCCTGATCCCTTCACTGTATGGCACTTTCACGCTGATCGTGCTGACCAGTGTGGTGAAGCATTTCCCGTTTGCCAGCCGCAGCGGTACAGCCAACATGATGCAGATTTCCACGGAACTGGAAGAGGCTGCAACGATCAATGGCGCTTCCTTCTGGCAGCGCATGCGCAGGATTGTGCTGCCTCTGGCCAAGAACGGATTTGTTTCCGGGTTTATGCTGACCTTTATCTCCATTGCCAAGGAACTGGATCTGATCATTATCATGATGGACAAGAAAACCCAGACCATGTCCTACCTGGCCTTCACCTATTCGCAGGAAGGATATAACCAGATGGCGGATGCAATCTCGGTATGCGTACTGTTCTTCATTCTTGTGTGCTATATCATTGCCAACCGCTTCGGTGCGGACATCGGCAAGAGCTGGTAAGATGTGACGGCTGGAGACGGAGGAAAATACAATGAGTCGGATTGAACTGCAGAAAATCAATAAGTATTACGGCGATAACCATGTGCTCAAGGACTTGTCACTGACCATCGAGGACGGCGACTTCATGACGCTGCTGGGACCTTCCGGCTGCGGTAAGACGACCACACTGCGTATTGTGTCCGGTCTGGAACGTCCGCAGGGCGGTGTCATGCTCATTGACGGAAAGGAAGCCATCAATGCAGAGAAGGCGTTCTATCTGGAACCGAGCAAGCGCGGACTGAACCTGGTTTTCCAGTCCTACGCGCTGTGGCCGCACATGACGGTGTATGAAAACATTGCCTTCGGACTGAAGATTCAGAAACTGAGCCGTCAGGAAGTGGACAGCCGTGTGCGGGATGCGCTGAAAATGATGCGGATCAGTGAGTTTGAAAAGCGCTATCCCAACGAACTGTCCGGCGGTCAGCAGCAGCGTGTGGCCATCGCCCGTGCGGTGGCTTCGCATCCGAAACTCCTGCTTCTGGATGAACCGCTGTCCAATCTGGACGCCCGGCTGCGCATTGACATGCGTTCGGAACTGCTGCGACTGCACCAGGAACTGGGCACAACCATTATCTATGTCACCCATGACCAGGTGGAAGCGCTGACCATGTCCACAAGGATTGCACTGTTCAAGGCGGGCGAGCTGAGCCAGGTATCGACACCGGTGGAACTGTACATGAATCCCATTGATCTGCAGGCAGCGGACTTCATCGGGAACCCGCGGATCAATCTGCTGGAGGGTACGGCTCAGATGCTTGCGGATGGGCTTCATGTGCACAGCAGTCTGGGCGATCATGTGTTCCCGAAGTCAGACATGACACAGGAAGAAATCCCGGGCGGGACATTCAAGGTCGTGGTTGCTGTGCGTCCGGAACAGATCCGGATCGAGACCGCGCGCACGGAAGGCTGCCTGCCGGTGACCGTGTATGCCAATCAGCCTGCAGGCTCGGAAACCCTCGTCTCACTCCAGGCGGAGGGCAGTGACTTCCTGGCCAAGCAGCTGGGTCTGGTGCACTACAGGATCAATCAGCAGCTGTTTGTGCATATCCCGCCGGAGAAAATCAATATTTACAATGCCGAGACCACACGGCTGATCAAGCGTGCTCGGATTGATGCGGACGACCTGCCCGCATGAGAAACGGATTCGGCGCCGGCATGGCGTTGAGAGATATTTTATAAGGTAAACTGAAAGGAGTCTGGAATCATGTTGAAACGGTGGACAGCTCTGATCCTGGCATGTCTGATGCTGGCTGCATGCATGAGCGCGATGGCGGAAGACAAGTTTGGACCGATCTATGACGACTGGAGCGAGAAGACGGACGAAGAGCTCTATGAGCTGGCAAAAGCGGAAGGCGGAGAGCTGACCGTGTATGCGACTTCCTCCAAGATGCTGAAGGCGGAAAAAACCTTTGAAGAACTGTATCCCGACCTGGACCTGGTGATCTATGACCTGGATCAGGACGAAGTTCTGAGCAAGTGCAGGATTGAGGCGGAGACCGGGAATATTACCGCGGATGTTCTGCAGGCCAAGGATGTCAATGGTGATGTATTCTTTGATTTCTATGAGGACGGGTTCTGCTCGGCGTACTATCCCAAGGATATCTGCGAGCATATAACCCCGGAACTGCTCCGGTACGGGTATCCGCTGTATGCTTCCCAGTCCTTCTGGTATTACAACACGGAAGCATTCCCGGATGGCTCCCCGGTGAACAACTGGTGGCAGATCATTGAAAAGAAGGAAGACGGCACACAGAAGTATCGTCTGTTTACCAAGGAAATCGGTCAGGAAACGGCATACCTGTCCCTGTTCGCAAGCTTTATCGTGAACTCGGACCAGATGGCAGCCGCCTATGAGGCCGCGTATGGCGAACCGCTGGAATACACATATGATGCATCTTCCTTCGAGTTTGAAGTACCTGAAAAGAATGCAGGCGTTGAGTACCTGTGGCGCTTCTCTCAGATGAAGATGACCTTCATCGGGGACGGCGATGAGCTGGTACTGGCCGTGCATAATTCCACGGCGGATGATCCGGCTCTGGCCCT
>ONWQ01000260.1 GCA_900321565.1 uncultured Eubacteriales bacterium | reverse complement strand
GTTTCCGGGACCTTCAGGCCCAGCTTGTCCAGCCAGTCCTGACGGATCGCTGCGGTATACATGGTCTTGTTGATCGAACGTGTGGGCACGCCATAGATCGCGCCATCAATGGTCATGCGGTCCCAGCAGTAGTCGCCGGCACCATTGGTATCCACATAGGCCATCAGGTCCGGATACTGCTTGACCAGTTCGCCGATGTCATAGAACAGGCCTTCCTTGGCATAGGTGACATAGGTGTCATAGTCCATCCAGATCAGGTCCGGAATATCACCGCTGGACACAGCCAGAGCCAGCTGCTGTTCAAAGTTCTCCGTAACCTGTGTCAGTTCCAGGTCGATCCCGAGATTGTCCCGGATATACTGCCTGGTCTCATCCGTGAACTCGTTCTGCGGACGTGCACCGCTCCACATGGCGGTCACCGTTACCACATCCTCCGCCGCACCCAGTGCCGGGAGCATGGACAGCACCAGCATCATGGACAGGACGATTGCCAACAGTTTCTTCATACGGGTTCCTCCTTGAATATTGTATTTTCAGCGCCTCAGCGCATTGGAAACGGATCAGCCTTTCAGGGAGCCCACCATGACACCCTTGACAAAGTAACGCTGGATAAACGGGTACAGACAGATGATCGGCAGGGCTGTGACCACAATCATGGCATCCTTGAGCATTTCAGAGGGCAGTGTCTGGACTGCGGCATCATACATGATTGTCTCGATCTCCGTGGTCATCAGCACCTGGCGCAGGATGGCCTGCATGGGCAGCATTTCCCGCTTGGTTATATAGATCAAACTGTAGAAGTATGCATTCCAGTAATCCACAGCATAGAACAGTGTGATCGTGGCAATGGATGCACCGGAAAGCGGGAGCAGGATCCGGAGCAGGTACTGCCTCTGGCTTGCCCCGTCAATCGTTGCGGCTTCCTCCAGTTCCGGCGGGACCGCACTGAAGAAATTGCGCATGATAATCATGTTATAGGTATTCACCGCGGTCGGAACAATGACCGACCACAGGGTATTGATCATCTTCAGCTGCCGGACCAGCAGGTAGGTCGGGATCAGTCCGCCGTTGAACAGCATGGTGAACACGACAAAGGCTGTCATGGCAGTGTGTCCCGGGAGGTTCCGGCGCGAGAGACAGAACGCGCCGATAATGGTCAGCAGCATGCTCAGCACTGTGCCCACGACCGTAATGAAGATCGTATTGAGATAGGCATTCGGGACCAGTTCATTGCGGAACACCTGCTGATAGGATTCCAGGTGAATCCCGTCCGGCCACAGGATGAACGTGGAATTCTGGATATGCGACAGGGAGGAGAACGAGCACACGACCACATACCAGAACGGATAGATCATGATCACCATAATCAGGATCAGGATCAGTGTGTTCAGAATCTTGAAGGCTTTCTCACCACGGGAAAGCGTATGCCATTTCACCATATGCCGCCCTCCCCGTCCGTGAGTTTCCGGGCCGCAAGATTGGTGCCAAGGATCATGCCCAGACCGACAATGGACTTGATCAGGCTGACCGCTGTGGCTACAGAGAAATTGTTCGCACTGCTCAGGCCCATCCGGTAGACGAAGTAGTCCAGGGTCTCACCCGTATCCAGCACGGCATCATTGATGAGGATATAGATCTGGTTAAAGCTTACGGAGAGGATGTTCCCGCTTTCCAGGATCAGCATGACCGCAATGGTATTGCGGATGCCGGGCAGCGTCACGTGCCAGATCCGTTTCCAGCGCCCTGCACCGTCAATGTATGCAGCGTCATAGAGCTGTTCATCCACGCCCGTGATTGCCGCAAGGAATACAATCGACGACCAGCCCAGGTGTTTCCAGATATGCGACAGCAGAACAATCCGCTGAAAATAGCGGCTCATGCCGATATAGTTTCTGGCACTCCCGCCCATGAGCACAATCAGGTTATTGATGGTACCCGTATTCGGGGAAAGCAGCATATATACAAGCCCGCCAGCCACCGACCAGGAAATGAAGTGCGGAAGATAACTGGTCGTCTGGACCAGTTTCTTGAAACGCAGTCCTGTGACCTCATTGAGCATGAGTGCAAAGATGATCGGGAGCGGGAACGCAAAGATCAGACGCTGCAGGCCCATGATGATCGTATTCTGCACGGCCTGGCGGAAGGACGGGAGCGAAAACAGGTAGGCATAATTGTCCAGGCCTACCCACTTGCTTCCCGCAATCCCGCGCAGGATCTTGAAATCCTTGAACGCGATCACGATACCACCCATGGGCAGGTAGCAGAATATCAGATACCACAGTGCCACAGGCAGGAACAGAAGATATATCTCCAAGTGCTTTCTGAGCACTCTCGGCCTGCGCTTTCCTGCCGCAATGGCTGCGGACTGCCGCACAGCTTTCATGTTATTTAGGCTCGGACACCCGTGACTTCAGTCGTGGGAGGAGAGCCATCTCTCCTTTCTGATACGTAATGTTTTGCAGT
>ONWQ01000027.1 GCA_900321565.1 uncultured Eubacteriales bacterium | reverse complement strand
ATTCCGCCCTATATGATCCGCAGCGCGGTTGTGACCGGCGTCATGTCCTTCAGTGAGATGGAGAACATGATGTACAAGATTGAAGGCGAGGACCTGTATCTTATCGGTACTTCTGAGCACTCCATGATCGGAAGCTTCATTGATACCATTCTTGACGAGGATACCCTGCCCCGTACCCTCACCAGTTACAGCCCCTGCTTCCGTAAGGAAGTCGGTGCCCACGGTATTGAGGAGCGTGGTGTCTACCGTATCCATCAGTTTGAGAAGCAGGAAATGATTGTTGTCTGCAAACCTGAAGACTCTCCCATGTGGTTTGACCGGCTCTGGCAGAATACTGTAGACTTCTTCCGTTCTCTGGACATTCCTGTCAGAACGCTTGAATGCTGTTCCGGCGACCTGGCTGATCTGAAAGTCAAGTCACTGGATGTGGAAGCATGGTCGCCCCGACAGAAGAAATACTTCGAAGTCGGTTCCTGCTCCAATCTTGGCGATGCACAGGCACGCCGCCTCCAGATCCGTGTCAAAGGCAAGGACGGCAAGAAATATCTGGCCCACACACTGAATAACACCTGTGTTGCACCGCCCCGTATGCTCATCGCATTCCTGGAGAACAATCTCCGTGCAGATGGCCGCATCCATATCCCGCAGCCGCTGCAGATGTACATGGGCGGAAAAGAATGGATCGAATAATCCCCTCCACGTGCCGTTTCATCAGGAAACGGCACGTTTTTGAAACATCAGAGTTGCTCAAAGGAATATCGATACTGACATTGAGGTGATCTGATTGAAACATCACGTTCTCAGTGGCATTGACCGTCTGGAACTTCTGTTGCCCTGTCTTCAGAACCGAAGGGTAGGTCTCATGACCAATCCGACCGGTATAAATCATCAGCTGCAAAGCAGTATTGATCTGTTAAACAAATGTTGCAATCTGACAGCGTTGTTTGCTGTAGAGCATGGAATCCGGGGCGATATACAGGCAGGGGTAAGAGTTGAATCCGGTACAGACGAGCAGACTGGAATCCCGGTCTACAGTACGTATGACAACCGCGCACACTTTACGCCGGAAATGCTCGATGCTTTTGACGTACTTGTCTTTGATATTCAGGATGTCGGGGCCCGGTTCTATACCTACATATATTCGCTCGCAAACACCATGAAATCCTGTGCCAGTGCGGGTAAGCCTCTGATTGTTCTTGACCGGATCAACCCACTGGGTGGCGTCAAGCGTTGCGGAACCGTTCTGGACCCTGCCTTTGCTTCCTTTGTCGGAAATTATGCATTGCCTACACAGTATGCGCTGACAGTAGGCGAATATGCCCGATATGTCCGAGATTATCTGTCCCTGTCCATGGATCTGACCGTGATACCCCTTCTTGGCTGGCAACGGCATATGCTGCTGGATGATACAGATCTGCCATGGGTTGCTACTTCCCCGAACTGCCCTGACCTGGCTACTGCACTGTGTTATATCGGAACCTGCATCTTTGAAGGCAGCAACATTTCCGAGGGGCGCGGCACGACACAGCCCTTTCAGCTGATCGGCGCACCTTTTCTTGATGCATACGCTTTATCAGACAGCATGAATTCCATGAATCTTCCCGGTCTGTTTTTCAGGCCTGTTGCGTTCAGACCAACTTTTTCCAAGTATGCCGGAGAACTGTGCCACGGTGTCCAGATGCATATAACAGACCGCGAACACTGTGACTGCTTTGCAGGTGGTCTTTGGCTCATGGACCGGATCCGTTCACTGGCCGGTGAGCAGTTTCAGTTTATTCATTGGGGGGACCAGACTTCTTTCCCTGTTGATCTTTTGCTGGGCACGGATGCTTTCCGCCGCAAAGCCATGGATACCGGAGAATTCATTGCCACTCATCAGCATAAGGTCCGGGAATTCAGCCGTACCGTCAGACAGTTTGAACTGTATGATGAATAAAGCAGTGTACTCATCTGCACATATGATGACACACAAGTGCAGTCACAACTCAGAGAAAGGGGCAGCCTATGAGCCTGTATGCAATCGGTGACCTTCATCTGCATTTCGGTTCAGTGCTCAAAGCAACCCACCAGAGAACAGACCCGCTCTGGAAGCATCATGAACAGAAATTCCGGTTACAGTGTATGCGTTTATTGCAGCCACAGGATACACTGGTGCTGTGCGGCGATCACAGCTGGGGCCGAAACCTGTCAGAAGCCGAGCCTGACCTTGAGTACATTGCCACACTGCCCGGAAGAAAAATACTTCTCCGCGGGAACCATGATATGTTCTGGGACAGCAGTAAAACACAGATGCTGAATGAAAGATATCAGGGACGGCTCTTTTTTCTGCAGAATAGTTTTCTTCCCTATGGAGAATATGCAATCACGGGAACCAAGGGCTTTACCTTTGAAGGCCCGTTCTATCTGGATCAGCATCGCCGGATCATTGGCTGGGATCAGGATGCAGAAGCGCATGCACAAAAGATTATCCGACGTGAAGCAGAGCGGCTGCGCATCTCACTGGATGCAGCACAGAAAGCAGGCTATACAAAAAAGATCATGTTCCTTCATTATCCTCCAACCTGCATACTCGAGCATGAAAGCATTTTCACACGTCTCGCCGAAGCATATTCTGTCGAAAAGGTTTTCTACGCTCATTGTCACGGTGCTGCAAGGTTTCATGACAGTATCGAAGGCACCCTGCACGGGATTGAGTATCAGCTTATTTCCGGAGATTACCTGAAATGGCAGCCGTGGAAAATTTTCTAGTCCAACGTGTCAGAATGCATACGAATTGCAGGACACACCGAAAGATGCTATGATTACAGGCATACATTATATTCAGCGGAGGTGCTTATGCGAAACGAAAAATCCTGCGGTGCTGTTGTGTTTTATGAGCAGGACGGGCATCGCACCTATCTGATGGAACATATGATCCAGGGGCATACGGCCATGTGCAAGGGACATGTGGAAGGCACTGAGAACGAACATGAGACTGCAGCCCGGGAAATCATGGAGGAAACAGGAATCCATGTCTCATTTCTTCCCGGGTTCAGGGAAACAACTGCATACAGTCCACGCGAAGGTGTCCGCAAGGAAGTCGTCTATTTTCTGGCAAAAGCCGAATCTGTACAGACAGCTCCACAGCCTGAAGAAGTCACTTCCATAGCATTTATGTCATACTCCGAGAGTCTGAAAGCTCTGACTTACGCAGATGACCGTCAGATTCTGCAGAAAGCAGAAGCATATCTGAATACGCACCCGGAACTGTACTGATGATTGACATAGTGCAACAGTACAACCCTCGGAGGAATCGCTTATGAATGTTGATCAGCTTACAGAATTCCTGCGCCGTGACCAGGAATTCATGGAAAACGTTGTCCGCTGGGAAGAGCTTCCAGCACATGAAGCACAGTATCGTCCATTTCCGTCGGCACTCGATTCCAGATTACGGGAACCACTGGCCAAGAGAGGAATCTATCAGCTGTACACGCACCAGGCGCATGCAATTGAGGAAATCCTCAGGGGACACGATGTTGTAGTTGTCACCCCGACAGCAAGCGGCAAAACCATGTGCTATAACCTGCCTGTTCTGTCTGAAATCCTGAGGAACCCTGATGCACGTGCACTGTATCTTTTTCCTACCAAGGCACTTTCTGCAGACCAGGTCAGTGAACTCTATGAACTCATAGAGGCTCTTGATGTGGACATCAAAACGTATACCTATGATGGAGACACGCCTGGTTCTGCCCGTAAGGCGATACGCCAGGCAGGGCATATTGTGGTCACCAATCCCGATATGCTTCACAGCGGAATCCTGCCACATCATACCAAATGGGTTAAGCTCTTTGAGAACCTGAAGTATATTGTGATTGATGAGATTCACACGTATCGCGGTGTTTTTGGTTCAAATCTTGCCAATGTTCTGCGCAGACTGATCAGAATCTGTGATTTTTACGGAGCACATCCACAGTTTATACTCTGCTCTGCCACAATCGCGAACCCTGATGAGCTTGCCTGTACGTTGACAGGGCGTCCAGTCACGCTGGTCAATGATAATGGCGCACCTATGGGAAAACGGCATATTGTCTTTTACAATCCCCCGGTGGTCAACCGCCAGCTGGGCATACGCGCCGGTGTCGTCCCTCAGGTACGGAATATTACAGGCATGCTGCTGAAGAATGGAATTCAGTCCATAACCTTTGCCCGTTCAAGACTGAATGTTGAAGTTCTGGTCAAGTACCTGAAAGAAATGGTCAAGGATCCCCTTGGGAATGCGGGACGTGTACGCGGATACCGCAGCGGATATCTGGCTACACAAAGAAGAGAGATTGAGCGCGGGCTGCGCGCGGGAAAGATTGACGCCGTAGTATCCACCAACGCACTCGAGCTTGGTATTGATATTGGTGCATTGGATGCGTGTGTTCTGTGCGGATATCCGGGAACCATTGCCAGCGCCTGGCAGCAGGCAGGACGCGCAGGGCGCCGGAAAGAAACCAGTATTGTCTTCTTTGTAGCCTCCAGTGCCGCACTGGATCAGTTCATGGTCACACACCCCGATTATTTTCTGAAACAATCACCGGAGAATGCACTGCTGAATCCTGATAATCTGTACATTCTCCTCAATCATTTCAAGTGTGCTGCCTATGAACTCCCCTTTGAGGATAATGACAGTTTCGGGAACGCACCGGCACCGGATCAGCTGATGGAGTATCTGACTGAATCCAATATTCTCCGACATGTAGATCATCGATATCACTGGATGGCTGAGGACTTTCCTGCCAGCGAGATCAGTCTGCGCAGTGCAGCCAGTGAAAACTTTGTCATTATTGACATTACAGACCCGGCTCACCACCGCGTAATCGGAGAAATGGACCGATACACAGTTCCCATGTTGCTTCATGAAAATGCAATATACATGCATGAAGGCATTCAGTATCAGGTCGAACAGCTGGATTTCGATGCCTGCAAAGCCTATATCCGTCATGTTGAAGTCGGATACTATACGGATGCCGATCTGAATGTCTCACTCAGTCTTCTGGATATTGAGCAGGAAGACGGCCAGGGGGCAGGTCTGCCAAGGGCCTATGGTGAAGTGAAAGTTACCACGCTTGTAACCATGTTCAAGAAAATCCGGTTTGATACGCATGAGAACCTTGGCTTCGGGCATGTACGGCTTCCGGAAATTGATATGCACACTTCCGCAATGTGGTGGACACTCCCGGATGAAATCTGTGGCACACTGGCAAGTGATGATCTGAAAAACGGAATGCTGGGAATTGCCAACCTGCTGCGCATTGTTACGCCATTATACCTGATGTGCGCATCAACCGATGTCGTTGTCATCTATCAGGTGAAAAGCCCGATCACAGATAAGCCCAGCCTGATCATCTATGATGCCACCCCCGGGGGAATCGGTCTCAGTCAGAAAGCATACGGCATGCAGGACCTTCTTCTGGAAAAGTGTCTGGATATTGTTGATCACTGTCCATGCGAAAATGGTTGTCCTTCCTGTGTTGGTCCCGTTGGTGAAGTAGGCAGTTTGGGGAAAAAACATGCTACACAGATGCTTCGTGAGATGCTTCAGCGCGCACGGGACCGCAGCTGACCCGCTGCTGCAAAACAGGATGAAATACGGATCAGGGAAAAGAATACCGGATTCTGCTTGCGCATCAATCCGGGGGGAAAACTTGCTATGACATTACTTGATAAACTGCGGTCAATAGATAAGCCGCCCAAGCCTGCGCCGCAACCAGTATGCTCCGGCACAGACTGCTATATACGGACCGAGCTCAGAGAATCGGATGAATTTCCGCACATAGATTGTCTGACATATGATGCCCTGATGCTCATGCAGTCACAGCCGATACCCCAGCCACTGGACCAATCCAGGATTCTCTATCTGGATACGGAAACCACAGGGCTCGGCACCGGTGCCGGTACAGTTGCATTTGAGGTTGGCACTGGCCGCCTTATGAAAGATGGATTTCATATCACACAGTATGTTCTCCGGGACTATCCTGAGGAGCCGTACCTGCTCAGTCACATAGAAGAAGAACTGAAACATTCTGATATGATCTGCACATTCAACGGCCGGACTTTCGATATTCCCCTGCTCAGAACCCGCTTTCTCATGAATCGCATGAATCCGGGCTGTCTGGATCTTCCTCATGTCGACCTGTTGCCTCTGGCACGCAGGATCTGGAAGCTGAGACTGAAGAGCTGCACACTTCAGCACCTTGAAACGGATATCCTTCATGTCCCGAGGCATGGGGATCTTCCGGGCAGTGAAGCACCTCAACGCTTTTTCAGCTATCTTAAGACCGGTGAGTTCGCACTTCTGGATGATGTTCTGATCCATAACGCACAGGATGTTGCCAGTATGTGCAGTCTGCTCAGCCATATGGCACTCCTGTACCATCAGCCGGAGCTTCACGAAGCACCGGAAGACCTTTTTTCCATGGCTTCCGCGCTGGAAAAAGAGAAACACATCCGTGAAGCTCAGTCTGTATACCGCCTGGTCCCAAGCGGACGCCTGCATGCAAGCAGTCAGCTCCGTCTCGCTGCCACCCACAGGCGAGCCGGTGAAAAGAGCACGGCTGTCAAGGTATATGAAAGAATGCTCAGTTTACATGAAGGCGGTGTGGTGCCATACATTGAACTTGCAAAATACTATGAGCATACAGCAAAAGATCCCGGAAAAGCACTCGAACTGACACGCGCAGCACTACTGCTGCTGGCCGAGCCAGCCCTTGGGGATGATACTGCTGTACAACAGACACGTTTTGAGTTACAATACCGTTATGACCGCCTTTTGCGAAAGCGGTCCGGAAAGGTCCGTGATTAAATGGGTTTTTTTCAATCATTAAAGTCTGAACAGCTGCTTCACAAGGCATACAAGCAGCAGGCTGCCGGAAATATCGAAGAAGCGCTTGCTCTCTATGATCAGGCTTTTCAGGGCGGATACTCGAATCCGCGCTATGCGCTGGCATATTCTGTACTTCTGCTGCGGAACGGGCATTATGAAAAAGCCACAGAAGTATTAAAGCATACAGAGAAACTGCCAGGCCTCAACGCTGAGCAGAAAAACCAGCTCTATGTCAACTATGCAGCATGTCAGTACAAGCTGGGTGCACTCGATAAAGCAATCCGGCTCCTTGAAAAACAGGGTGGCCGTCAGTCCACCGGTCTGATCTATGAAACGCTGGGATACCTGTACGTAGAAAAGTATGATGCACAGCACATCCCTGACTTTGACGAACTGGACAAGAAGCTGCTGGACTCCGCGAAGGCATCCTGGGAAAAGGCTAACAAGGAAGCTCAGGATGTCGCTGCAATTACCGGAAATGAATTTGTCCCGGTAGCATTTGTTGAACCGGAAAAGAGTCTGACAGCCTGGAACGAGGGTAAGGAAAAGGCTGAGGCATATATTCGGGAATCAGTAGATTATGACGACGAGGATTCCATATGCCTGGATAATATGGGTCAGTTCCTCTATCGTGTCCTGGATCAGAAAGAAGCTGCCCGCGAGTATTTCCAGAAAGCCATTGAAATCAAACCGGGCCAGATCGATACCTTGTTTTTTCTGGCTCAGTATGATCTGGCAGAAGGCAACACTGATGCGGCAGCAGAAAAGTACACCAAAGCATTGGAAGGTCGTTTTTCACCCCTGAATTATGCATCCAAAGATATGATTGAAAAAGAACTCAGCACACTGAAGGTGCATTAATCGGGCACCAAATGGAAGAAGGAATGACAAGTATGGAACCGGAAGTTAAGAATGAAAGCCAGGACAAGGCAAAGCCAAAGAAGTCCATTGGCCATGAAATCCTGTCATGGATTTTCACACTCGCAGTCGCAGTCGTGATTGCTCTCGTAATCCGGACTTTTATCTTTGAGCCTGTGAAAGTTGACGGGCATTCCATGGATGACACTCTGGCTGATAAGGAAATCATGTTCGTCAGCAAATGGCAGTATTCCAGCAGCTGGCTGTTCGGCACGCGAATGACCTTTTTCGGGGATCCTGAGCGGTTTGACGTGGTAGTCTGCCGGTATCCTGACCGCGGCTACACGAATTTTGTCAAACGTGTTGTCGGTTTGCCTGGCGATACCATTGAAATCAAGAATGGTTACCTGTATGTAAATAACGAGCGATATGATGAGCCATATATCAATGATGAGTACCGTACAGGTCTCGGTTCCAATTATCCGGCAATTGTAGTACCTGAAGGCCAGTACTTTGTTATGGGCGATCATCGGAATAATTCCAATGACAGCCGGTTTGTCGGACCGATTGACCGGAATATGATCATGGGCCATGTTGTTCAGGTTGTATTCCCATTTTCCGCATTCCGGTCCATCCCAAATGGTCTGAATGTGGAATAAACGTACTCTCCTTTGACACCACAAAAGCAACAGCAGACATCGGAACTCATGACTGCTGTTGCTTTTCTTTTACCGTAGTGTATTCCCAGCAGAATATCATAAGGTTTATCGTTACATCTTTCTTTCCGGGCTCCGGAATCACAGTTCCAGCACTGTATACCTCTACAGAGCCAAAAAACAGGATACACACAGCAGATTTCTCTGTGTGCATCCTGTTTTCTGGTCTGCTCAATGAAATTCAACCGTTTCCTGGTATGCCTTATACGTTGACTTGCAAAGCAGTTCTCTGTGGACCTCTTTCCCTGCCTGATAGTACACTTTGTATGTCTCTACTTCATAGCCTTTACGGGCTTTAACTGTTGTTTTGCGGGTTCCCTTGGGCAGAGTTTCATTCTCTACCTCCTTGATACCGCTTGGAGCAGGTATCGTCCTTATCACTTTACTCTCAAGGTCGATTGTAATCCCTTCCTGCAGGTTATGCCCATAGATGTCCACTGTGATTCTGCGGTTCTTATATACAGCAACAATGTATATAGGCCATTCTGTATTGTTCCGGAACTGAAAATCAAGCCCTGGCCAGTTCACGGTCGCATCCATGCCTTTTTCCACATAGCTTGAAGGCCACGCATGCGGTGACCTGGTCACAATCTCCAGATCTGCACGGGCAACAGCATTAAACAGAGTAGAGCTCGTCTGACAGACACCGCCGCCAACTTCAGGAATATTCTGTCCGCCGGAGATTGCTGTCGCTTCTCTGTACCCTTTCTCCGCCGTGCGTTGTCCGGTCGCCATATTAAACGAAAATGTCATACCAGGATCAACTACCATCCCATTAATTGCCTCAGCAGACAGCTGAATATTCGTATTCCGGTTTGCATTGGATGTTGTCGACGTCGAATAAGTCGAAATCTTTCCGAAAGAATTCATGAGTTCGGCTTTCGTAACAGGCGCAATCACTTCCTCAGGCTCCATGACAACCATGGCATTCTGTTCTCCCTGATCTATGCTCTGCATGACTGCCTGATAGAGTTCTTCCTTATCCAGTGTCTTTCCATTCACATCATCCGTAAATGAGAAAGTCTTACTCTGCATATCAAATGAGGCAACCTGTGCGCTGACAGGCGCAATGATTACCGAATCTGCAATCCTGTCCGTGATTTCCCGGACTTTCTCCCTGTCATAGCTGAGTGATGTCTGGAGTGCCACAGGATGCTCACGGATGTCTTCCATCATCCGGTAACGTTCCAATACCGGTGTCATCCCGCTTCCACGAAGCAGGGTATTCTTTCTTCCGATGCTGTAGGCTGTGTGCAGCACACGTTCCGTATTCCGTTCAAGCGGAACCATGGAATCATCCACAACATAGTTCACGTCCCCAAGTCGGACCATAACAGAAAAGCCGCCGCCTCCGGTAGCATCCACAGACTCGAGCGCAGTCCTGGCCTCCTGAAGTGTCATGCCGCCAACATCCACGCCGTCAATGGTGATTCCAGGCAGCAACCGCTGGGTCAGTGTCCGGTCACGCATATCTGAATAGTTCTGTACAGTTGCCTGATCGTACTGTATCATTCCCTCTCCTGTGAAAGCAAAATTCGGCAGTATGTTCCACCGAACCCCCAACAGTTGAGGCGCAAGGAAAACAAACAGCATACCAAGCATTATCAGACAGAATGCTGCAATCATGCCCCAGAACAATCGATGCTTTTTGCGCTTCCTGTATTGCTTACGCATGGAAGACGTATCCTGCGTCCACCCCTGTTCTGTCCGTCTGCGGTTTTCCCGATCGGCTTCCTCCAGCAAAAGCTCTTCAGTTTTCCCTAATGCCTGCCTCCGGACACGCGGCATATCAATACCATAAGTATACCCTGTTTCATTGCTTCGGCGTTTCACCGGCCGCACTTCACGGGCAGTTTTATCCCCTGTTTTCTGGTTTTCCATTCGCTTGATCCTCACTCGATGGAATAACATCCTCACGATGTGCCATTTTATAAGACAAGACCTGCAATGAATCAGACAAATGTACATTCACAACCGAGATGGCCTGTTCATCATATACCAGGTCTACCGGTGCAAAATTCCAGATTGCTTGGACGCCGCTGGCAATCAGTCGTTCCAGCATCATCTGAGCTTCGCTGCCCGGCAATGCAAGTACCGCAATATCCACCGGATGCAGCTGAAGAAACAATTCCAGATCATCAATGGACAAGATAGGAATCTCATCAAATAATGTCCCCGTTTTTTCCGGGTTTATGTCAAACATGGCCAGTGTCTGAAAACCCTCCCGGATAAAACTCTGATACTTAGCTACGGCAGAGCCTATGCTGCCAGCTCCAATGATGATCATACGGTGTGGCTGCTGAAGGTTCAGAATAGAACCGATGCAAGTTTTCAGTTCTGAGACATCATACCCATATCCCTGACGACCGAAGCCACCAAAGCTGTTAATATCCTGCCTGATCAGCGAAGGGGTCTGATGCATACGTTCACCAAGTTCATGACTGGACACCTGTTTGATGCCCTGATCTTCAAGTTCACGTAAATGACGATAGTATCCTGGCAAACGCCTTATAACAGCCTCAGAAATATGTTCAGTCATACAAGAAACCCCTCCTTTACTGACTTGTCATTCTTTTCCGCTCAAGATGTGTTTCTGTCTGTACTCACACCGCGAGCCGATAAGACAGTGAGAGATATCCTCTGAGCTCAGTACATGACAAAAGAGAATCGTTTTCAAAGAATTGCACATGACACCAGCAGCCGTGGATTGCAAGCCGGTTCATGACGAATTCATATACTCCATCAGGTGCCCTTAACGTTATTGAGGCCTGAGAGGAGAAAACCGCAGCTCATGCTGCGGTATAGAATTCTTCCCTGCATTTCAAATTATAGCATATGGTTTTATTAGCAGCAATGCTAACCGTTTCCGGCTCATGTCCGATGGTTACGCACAACCCCACGCAGCATGTCCCCACGCTGAACTTCACAGGGGGCCTGAAGTGAAATCTCCTCACCGCCAATGCCAAACGTATCCAGTTGTTCACCAGTGCGCATTCTGTGAATTGTTGATGCCTTCCACGCAAAAACTCCATGATTTGTAACCAGTTCCAGATCTTCACCTGCCGAGAACCTGTTTTTCAGTACGAACAGCGCCTGTTCTCCCGCCCTTGCATCAGAAAGAGCCAACGCCTTGTATTCTCTGCTCTGGTGGAATCCTTCCGCTCCACCCGGCTGTATCGGGTTGCCAAACAGGAAACCGCTGTCACTGATCCGATGGGATGCATTTTCAAGTTCCAACATAAGCTCCGGAATTGCTGCATGATATGCTTCACGGGATTCCCGGATAAGATCAAGTGCTCTTCGGTATGCCGCTGTCACCACTGCAGTATAGTACTCGGTTTTCATGCGTCCTTCGATTTTCAGGCTGGAAATACCCGCCTCCATCAACTGATCCAGGTAAGGCATCAGATTCAGATCATGGGCTGAAAAGATGTAGGTGCCATGGTTATCTTCATAAACCGGCATATATTCGCCGGGTCTTTTTTCTTCCATGACCGCATACTTCCAACGACATGATTGGGCACATGCGCCCTGATTTGCATTCCGACCGGTCAGTTCAGCAGACAGAAGGCAACGACCTGACCAGGCGACACAGGCAGCTCCATGAACAAATGTTTCAAGTTCCATTTCATCCGGGATCATGGACCGCATGTGACGAATCCGTTCCAAAGACATTTCCCTTGCCAGAATCACACGCGAACACCCCAGCTGATGATACATTCGGGCAGCTCTGCTGTTCACGGTACTCGCCTGCGTTGAAACATGAAGCTTCAGTTCCGGAACAGCTTCCCGCAATGCACAGATTACACCCAGATCAGAAACAATCGCTGCATCCACGCCGATTTCTTTCGCATATCGTGCAGCCTGGATCAGTCCTTCTATCTGATCATCAAAAGCAAATATATTCAGTGTCAGATACATTTTTGCGTGATGCGCATGACAAAGTGAAACTGCCTTTTTCAGGCTCTCCGCATCAAAATTACCCGCAAACGCACGGAGACCGTACTGCGTCATTCCGCCATACACCGCATCCGCACCAAAATGCAATGCAGTTTCCAGTTGCTGCATGGAACCCGCAGGCGCCAGCAGCTCAGGGATTCTGGCCGTAGACTGAGGCATTATGTCAGACCTCGCTTTTTATCATATTCTTCCCATAGTGGAGCATACTCGGCAACTGCACGCTCATGCTCATCCAGAGTTTTCGAAAAATACAGTTCTCCGCTCTCCGGGTTTTTTGCACAGAAGTACAGGTACCCTTCTGCTCTGTATACCGGGTCAGGGTTCAGGGCTGCCTGAATTGCCTCCGGTGACGGAGCACAGATCGGACCTGCTGGCAAGCCGGAATACCGGTAAGTATTGTATGGGCTGTCTGTGTTCAGGTCCTCCGTGCGCAGATTCATACGCCTGACCCCTGTTACATAATGAATCGTAACATCACTTTCAAGTTTCATTCCCTTCTGAAGGCGATTGTGAAACACTGCAGATACCTTGGTAAAGTCTGCTGTCTTTGCTTCTTTTTCGATCATACTGGCCATGGTAAGAATTTCATCCATGGTAAACCCCTGATCATTAGCTTCATCCTGGTCGCTCGCAGGGAATGCACGTTCTGTCTGAGAAAGCAGTTTCCTGATGATTTCATCCTCAGTCGCAGTTACATAAACTTCATAGGTATTGGCTGCCAGGTATCCTTCAAGCACATATTTCCGGTTTCTGGCCTTTCCTGAATCCAGAATATCTGCAATATAGTAATAATCCCGGAACGCTGTTCCATCCCTGCACAGAGACAGAAAGGTTTCTCTTTCCTTGAGGATTCCATCCTGAACCAGGCGATCAGCAAACTCTTCAAGTGTCCAGCCAGGAATCATGGTGATATTTCGAACTGTCGGATTTCCATCCCCACGGGTCAACTGGTCAGCGATTTCACGAAGTGTCATCGTTCCGCTGAGTTCATATGTACCCGTCTGGATCTTCTGACCCAGTCCTGAGAAATCACAGTAATACTTAAACACAGTCTTGGATCGAATCAGGCCTGCCTCTTCAAGATTTCTGGACACACGCGTCAGGCTCTGTCCGCTTTCCACAACAAATGTTTTCGATTCTTCACCGCCTGGCGGTGAAAGATAGGTCTGATCCAGCTTCTGCCAGAGCATGCTGAGTAATCCAATCACCACCGTCAGAGATGCCAGTGCAACCAGGACCGGCCGCACAATATGCCATAGGCCTGAATACCAGTATACGCCCAGTTCGCGCTCCTCATGCAGGCTCTTATACGTATAGTTACGCCTCGGTCGATGTTTCACCTTGTGTCCTCCAAGTTCAGTTTATCCCCGGGATCTGTATATCCAGATCTGCCGCATCGGTCAGTATTTTAAACAGGTCTGCCATTGTCTGCTGCAGCCGGAGTTCTGCCAGCATATATTGTGAAACTTCCGGTTTGGCATACAATAATGCCGAAATTCCTGAAAAGCGCTGCATATCCTCACTGTTTGCCTGTTGTCCTGACATAGCAGACATCTGTATTGACAGCTGCAGTTTTCTGAACTCCTGAATCAATGCTGCTACTGTCTCGTCCTGCATTACCTCATCATGCAGCGCATGATATGTACGCCATTCTTCGCTTTCTTTCAGTTCTCTTGCAAGCTGGTGCGCTGTGGAATAATCCATTTTCATCCTCCTAAAGAGCAGCAGGGAGAAGGCATCCGCCTTCTCCCTGCTATCAGTTACACATCCAAGATAATCGGCAGGATCATCGGATTGCGTTTGATCTTTTCAAAAATGAAACGGTGAAGCTCATCTTTGATCATATTCTTAAGATCAGGCCAGTACTCTCCATTCAGATCGCTGTCCATCAGAATCTGTCGTACAACCCCTCTTGTTTCATCAATGATGTCCTCGTTTTCTCTCACATAGATGAAACCGCGGCTGATGATATCCGGGCCGCTGACCAGGCGAGCTTCATCACGATTAATGGCCATAACCACAATAATCAGACCATCCTCGGATAAATGCTTACGGTCACGCAGAACTACATTACCCACGTCACCCACGCCAAGTCCGTCAACCATAATCCCGCCGGTCGGAACCTGTTCGCCAAGTTCCAGTGTATCACTTGTCATTTCCACAACCTGACCGGCTTCAGGGATCACAATATTCCGGTTATCCATTCCCATGCGTTCAGCAAGCTCAGCGTGCTGCCACAGCATCCGGTATTCTCCATGAATAGGAATAAAATACTTTGGCTTGGTCAGCGCATGCATAAGTTTCAGCTCTTCCTGACATGCATGACCGGAAACGTGCACTTCCGCCATGGCAGAATACACAACCTGGGCACCACAGCGATACAGCTGATTGATCACACGGCTGATGAACTTTTCATTGCCTGGAATCGGGGTAGCTGAGATTACAACAAGGTCACTTGGACGAATCTGCAGCTTCCGGTGTTCAGCATAGGCCATTCTCGTCAGTCCAGCCATGGGCTCGCCCTGGCTGCCCGTCGTCAGAACCAGCAGTTCCTGATCATCGTATTGGTCAATACTGTCCACATCCACCAGGTATCCTTCTGGAATCCTCAGTTCACCGATTTCCATCGCAACCCGGCTCACATTCACCATACTGCGGCCAATAAAGCAAACCCTGCGACCATACTTAATCGCATTATCAATGACCATCTGCATCCGGTGAATATTACTCGCGAACATGGCTACAATAACACGGCCTTTGGCTTCGCGGAAAACATTATCAAATGTTTCCCCAACCTTGGCTTCCGTAATCGTGAATCCTGCCCGCTCCACGTTCGTGGATTCACAGAGAAGTGCCATAACCCCTGATTCACCGTACATCGCCAACGTCTGGAGATCAATTACTTCACCATCAACGGGGGTATAGTCAACCTTGAAATCGCCTGAATGAATAACAGTTCCTGCGGGGCAGGTAATCGCCAGTGCGCAAGCACCTGCAATCGAGTGACTGACATGAATGAACTGAACAGTAAACTTACCCAGTTGAACATTATCCCTGGGCTGAACAACATGCATCTGGGCGCCACTCAGCCTGTGCTCTTTCATTTTCAGATCCACAAGCGCAAGAGTGAGCTTGGTTCCGAACATGGGTGCCGGCACCTGACGCAGAATGTACGGAATCGCGCCGATATGATCCTCGTGTCCGTGTGTGAGAAGATATCCACGTACATTCCGTTTCTTGGCAACAAGATATGAAACATCCGGAATGACGAGATCTACCCCCAGCATATCTTCTTTCGGGAAAATACTGCCACAGTCCACGACAATGATATCGTCTTCATATTCGAACACGTACATGTTCTTTCCGATTTCATCCACACCACCCAAGGCCACGATGCGAAGCTTGCTCGGCAGATTGGTTTCTGTACCGTTTTTCACAGTCACCCTC
Source organism: uncultured Eubacteriales bacterium (assembly GCA_900321565.1). Lineage (GTDB taxonomy): Bacteria > Bacillota > Clostridia > Christensenellales > Aristaeellaceae > UBA2943. The sequence goes on along the minus strand of ONWQ01000027.1, from coordinate 118 downwards.
CTTTCTTATTCAATCTGATCCTATATAACTGAATATACTACAAGTAACCCAAAGTTTCCGTTTGTCGGTCGCTATGTGTTCCTGCTGACTGCACCTGTACAACTCTTTCACATCTGTT
>ONWQ01000362.1 GCA_900321565.1 uncultured Eubacteriales bacterium | reverse complement strand
GGACTGTAAGCCACAGTTCAGGCCTTCTGACGCAATCAAGGTGTTCAAGGGAAACACAGCCAGATGGCTGTTCCTCAATCACCCGGAGCTGAAGAGACAGTTGTGGGGCGGGCATATGTGGAACCCGAGCTACTTCGTGGCTACGGTCAGTGAACGCTCCAGGGAGCAAATTGAAAGATACATCAAAGAACAAAAGACACACGAGTAAGAAGAAAGGGGCTGCTGGATGAAACAGATCACAACCTATGGCGTAAGGATCCATGCGGCTTCCATGAAGCCAGTGCAGGATATGGTACGCATATACCGGAAGGTAGTCTCCTTTCTGATCAAGGTGTGCGATGAACAATGGAGCTCTGTTTCAGGCATACCCACTCTCGTGCGAAAGCAGTCTTTCGTGGAAGGACTTATCCATCACACAAAGCATCGTGCGATGGTTCAGTATGATCAGTTCGATGTCCTGTTCTATAAGCTGCCATCCTATATCCGCAGGTCAGCGATATCCGAGGCCATTGGCGCAGTGGAGTCCTACAGGAGTCGCCTGAAAGCCTGGAATGAGAACCCTGTCGGAAAAGCTCCGGGGGTCCCGCAGGCCGGATATACATATCCTGTCCTTTATGAGGGAAACGTGTTTGAACAGACCGGGGATTATTCCGCCCGGATCAAGGTGTGGATCCGGAACACCTGGGACTGGATGGAAGTGACCTTCCGTAAATCGGACGCGGATTATATTCTCCGGCACTGCGGTGAACGTCGTAAGCTGAGCCCCACGATTGTAAAGAAGGGGAAAAAGTGGGAGCTGATGTTCCCCTTTGAGGAAGATGTAAGTCTTCGGAATGTGAACGTACGGGAACAGACGATCCTTTCGGTTGACCTTGGGATTCACAATGCCTGTGCGTGTTCAGTGATGAAGTCAGATGGCACTATTGTCGGCAGAAGGATGCTCCGGCTGCCTGTACAGGAAGACTGTCTGAACCATCTGCTGAACAAGGTCAAAAAGGCATACAAACAGGGTTACAGACATATCCCGACGCTCTGGAGCCGCATCAATAACGTGAATCGTGAGATCTCAATAGAGACAGCAAGATTCATTTCGGCGGTTGCGGAAGAATTCCATGTGGACGTAGTGGTATTCGAGAAGCTGGACCTGAGCGGCAGAAAGAGAGGCATAAGCAGGCGGCAACGGCTTCACCTGTGGAAGAGTCGGGATGTACAGGGGATGGTGACATGTAAGGTACACCGTATGGGGATCCGTGTATCTCATGTCAACGCAAGGAACACTTCCTGCCTGGCATACGACGGCACAGGAAAAGTTGAGCGTGGTGTGAATCACAATTACAGTATCTGTCGTTTTTCTACGGGGAAGGTCTACCATTGTGATCTGAATGCGTCCTATAACATTGGCGCCAGATATTTTGTCAGGGAAATCATGAAAACCCTGCCGGTAACGACGGGGTTGGGCATTTCGGCAAAAGTTCCGGAGTGTACCAGGAGAAGCACCTGCACCTTTTCTACCTTAATTAGCCTGAATGCGGCATTGGCGGTATAGCACCGTCGTTGCTGAGTTCCTGCTGTATGGTAGAAAGGCAGTCCGGGGACTAAATCCCTGGAAGCACGCGACTTGAGTCGTGTGAGGCTTCACTGAAAATAATCTCTGATGCCGATTCTGATACAATTTGGCACAGCTGATTTTCTTATATCGGTCATTGTTGTGGGAGGCATTTCCAAACCTGCCCTTCTGATGTATCTGGCCACGGCCACCATCGTTTTCCAGTAGTTTCACTCATGGGTACTTCCGGCATTCTCTTTCCGGTTTCGCAGAATTTCCTCCGGGAGCAAATGATCCCCTCTCACCACAACCTCTTCCATACTGGCCCGAAGCTGTCTCATTTGCTCTGACATATATTCCAGGACTTTGGCGGTCTCCATAACCTGCTAGCAGGCACAGGCGTAAGAATCATCTGTAAACACGTTCTCCTTTGGCCAGTACCACACACTGAAGCTTTCCATGTCCTCCAACAAGGGCAGGTAAGCCTGATCCTCTGCGGATTCCCGAATGTACAGATAATACAGACAAGCCGCACTCTTGCCCGGAAATCTGCGCAGAACCCTCCCTAGCTGCTGAATCCACTGGCGGGGAATCGAGCTGCGGCTGACGAGAACGGCTGTATCCGCATCCGTATAATTCGCAGACCGTTTCCGGCACACAGGCACGCTAAAAAGGCAGGCTAGTTCAGGTCATGCGCTCCGTCAACAGGCTGGGAACCGGAAAACGGCACCCTGTCCTTAAAAACAGAGTGCCGTCACAATCATCCTGTGTGCAGGTTTTTCATGCCCGGGTCAAACCGGCGCACGTCATTCCGCAGCAGCTTCTGCCAGGTTTTCCTCACAGAAGAGCGTGATGACATTTTCGATCATCTGTGCATCGGCGTCCGCCGGGAATCCGGCTGCCAGCCAGTAGGCATACGGTCCCTCGGCATACTGCGTCAGCGCTTCCACATCGCTGCCATAGCGGAACTCAAGATGGTACGTGCTTTCCGATGTGTCGGGCATCATGAAGAAATACCGGAATTCACCTGCATCCGCATCCGTCGTTTCATAAAGGTATCCATTCATCATGCCGGCCAGGGAAAGCGGGCTGACATAGGCATATTCATGGGAGAAAACCGTCTGGCCCTGTTCATCCGTACCACTGATCATGTTTCCGTCAAAGGTGATCTGTGCAACACCGTTAACGAACAGGCAGTCAAACTGCGCAGACTCCGGATTCGCGCCAAAGGCTTCCACCGCCTCTGCTCCATAGATGGTTCCGTTGCATGCTGCCTTGAGCAATTCGGCCACTGCAGGGCCGGCTTCCTCACCCATCGCTGCAACACAGGGGTCCAGCCAGAGCTGGTCATACTGAGCATCCGTAATCACAGGGAACAGGGGCACATAGGTGCCGCGCACCGCTTCCAGCAAGGCAGCTGCTTCCGCGGCACCTTCTGCCGTATCCGCGCTCTGTGCGCCCTTGACATAGGGGAAGGTCAGTTCCGGATATCCGAAGGCGGCGATGGTCACCGTATAGGCAACGCCTTCCTCAAACAGGGGATTCTCGTCACCATTGCGGGCTTTCACAACACCATCCGCATTCAGCACGCCCTGTTCATCCAGTGCAATGAAGTTTCCGGCGGTTCCATGGTGACCCACCGGCTCCTGCTCGGTCGGCTTTTCGGCACCCTCTGCCAGGATCTGCACATGCTGGATATTGCGCACATAATCCGCAATGCTGCCGGAAGCCAGTACGACTGCCTTGCCGTCGAAGGAAATATCCTCTGCTGTCAGACCACTGTCCAGGACAAAATACGGTGCCTGGGCTGCCGCCGGGCCACCCTCAAAGGCAGGTGAGCGGTATGTACCGCTGGCATCCACCACATTGACACAGTAATATCCGGGTTTCATTGCGGAAAGATCATTGAACCGGATCACCAGTTTCTGATCCGCAATCTCTGCCGTATAGCTGTCTGCAGGCACAACCTCATCATTGTACACGCTCCAGCGGATATCCAGCAGCTGAAGATCAAAGTCTGCGGGGAGCTGACTTGCCAGGGTAATCGTGTTCCCTTCCACGCTCTCCACAGTCAGGGCCTGGCCTTCCACATCCAGGAATGTCTTGCCCTTCCTGCCTTCCAGCGCATTCACCACGGCTTCCTGAGCCGCCTCACTGACCATGGTTGCTCCGCTGACTGCATCCGCGCCGCCCATATCCATGGCCTTGACCTCTTCCAGGGTCTTGCCCACAAAGCGGTCCAGCAGGCCGGCATTCACAGCCACATCAAAGTATGGCTTGTTCTTGTTTGCCCAGAACTCCTCATTGCCAGCCTGTACCGATCCTTCCGTGCCGGTACCGTTGTCTCTCACGGCTGTGATCACGCCATTGTCATCCACATCCACGGCAAGCTTCACATTATAAAACGGCGGATGAATAAAGGGCGCTGTCGACGGATAATTGCGCTGGTCCACATTTGCATCACCTTCCAGCGTCTGGTCCGCCAGAGCGCCGGTCATGGCAAGCATCATGCACAGTGCCAGAATTACAGAAAGACCCGACCGTAACATTTTCATGGAACTCCTCCTTCAACTCGTCAGAACTGGATCACACCAGTGCAGCACCCAGTGCATTGCATGCCCTGACTGCATCATCATCCGGGGCTTCATTGGCCATAACACTTTCTGCCGCCAGAGCGATCCCCTTTTCACTGCAGCGGGCTTCCCAGGAACGCATCCATTCCCCGTCGCCCCAGCCATATGAACCGAACAGGGCTACCTTCTTCCCCGACAGCGCCGGTTCTATGCTCTCCAGCATCGGCAGGAACTCGCCGTCCTCCAGTTCTTCCGCACCCATGGCGGGACACCCAAGCGCCACAGCGTCATATCCATCCACGCCTGTCACTTCGGCACAGCTCAGCAGGTCCACCTCCGCGCCCTTTGCCCGGGCGCCTTCCGCCACAGCGTTTGCCATGGCCTCAGTATTCCCTGTTCCACTCCAGTAGACTACCGCAACCTTACTCATTGTTTCCTCTTCCTTTCCTAAATTGGTCTATTCCAGTCCTTCCGGACTCAAAATAGCAGCATCAGCTGGCCACAAACAGGGTATCCAGCGGGCAGCCCTGTGCATACCGTCTGAGGTACACTTCCGTACAATGTCTGCAGCGTACGAACTGGCGGACCGCACCGTCCACATCATCGTAGACTTTCCACATCCCACAGAGCTTGAAATGTTCCTTCCTGTGCATGAACCCGTCCACATCCGCGGGCGGATATCCGAGAAACAGGCCGATCTCGTGCGGAAACTCCTCGTTCTCACGCAGGCGTTCCATCAGCTGCAGAAGACAGCAGCTTGCATTCCCGCTGCTGTACCCGCACTCAGCCAGCAACCTTCTGGAAAGGGCATTGCTCAGGTCCTCTTCCAGCATCTTCGGACGATACAGATACAGGAGTGCTTTCCCCTCATTCCATCTGAGCGGCAGAATGCGGAGCCCTTTTTCCCGCAGTCTCTGGTTCAGCCTGCGCAGTTCTCCGGCCATCTCTTCCCGGTTCGCAAAGGTACAGTTGAACATATTCCCCGTTTTCAGACGCGCCATTGTCGGCGCACAGAACCGAATGAATGTTTCGTTAGACATTGTACGCTCCATGAATCTGTGTTTTTGTATTGGGTTAGATATTGTTAACTATGTGTCTTTAGAAAAGCTGTCGTTGGCGGACAGCTAGGTTAGTTATAGCTAACGATTGGATCATATCATAGTTCTGCCATAGTTGTCAAATCTCTTTTTGTATTTGTTCTGTATATCAGCCAAGTGCCACATCCAGGACCATCATCAGGACAAATCCGAATGCAAAGGCTAT
>ONWQ01000071.1 GCA_900321565.1 uncultured Eubacteriales bacterium | reverse complement strand
CCGGTCTGTTTCACATAGGTCCCGCCCGGTATGGAACCAATGGCGACCGGATTTCCGGATTCATCCAGCTGGTACAGTGTCGTTGTGCCTGTGGTTTTATTGATGCACTGCTGATTCCATTCCTGTTGTGACAGAGCGCTGGCAGATGACATGCACAGCAGGATCATGGTGATCAGTATCAGGGCAAAGCCCATTCCCTTTCTTTGCATAGATTCCTCCTATACATAAGTCAGGCTGTCGGACATGCCTGACCCTGTGGCATATTGTACCAGATTGATGATCGATTGCAAAACGCATCCGCCTCAGCCCTCTTCCGCATCCAGAAATCATATGTCATGTGTCCGCATGATTGCCTGCGTGGATGCTGTCCGGATGACTGGAGTTTTCCTGTTCCGAACATATTGAAACGCCTGTACTTTCCGGGTTTCTGCGTTGACAACACAAAAGTTCAAAGTATATAATAGGCCTGTTACGTAGGGGTTACACTCCCGTAACACGGACATGCAAACCTACAACTGTCTGCCACCCACCCCGGTGACAGACTCGTTTTCAATATTGAGTCAAACAGGAGGCAGAAAGTGCATGCAGTATAACGGCGCAAGAATTCTGCTGGAGTGTCTGAAGGAACAGGGTGTGGACACCATCTTTGGATACCCCGGTGGGACCATTCTCAATGTCTATGACGAAATGTATAAACTCAAGGACGAGTTCCGTCATATCCTGACCAGTCACGAGCAGGGTGCCTGTCATGCTGCCGACGGATACGCCCGTGCCACAGGCAAAGTGGGCGTATGCTTTGCCACTTCAGGCCCCGGCGCCACCAATCTGGTGACCGGGATCGCCACCGCCTATCTGGACTCTTCTCCTGTGGTTGCCATCACCTGCAATGTATCCACCAGTCTTATCGGCAAGGATTCATTTCAGGAAGTAGACATTACAGGCGTAACCATGCCCATTACAAAATGCAATTATCTGGTGCGTTCTGTAGAGCATCTTGCCGATACAGTCCGTGAAGCTTTCGCGATCGCGCGTTCCGGACGTCCCGGGCCTGTGCTGATTGATATTGCCAAGGATGTCACCGCTCAGACCACTGAGTTCGAGCCTCTTGCCCGCCGGGACCATGGAACCAACGGACGTCTGCGTTCCCTGATGGAGCGGTACGATTTCAAGCCTCCGGAACCCGATATGGAAGATATCCGGTTGCTTGCCGATATGCTGAACCATTCCCGGAAGCCTTTCGTCATCTGTGGCGGTGGTGTGGTACGCTCCCGTGCACATGAGGCATTCCGTGATTTTGTCCACCGCCTGGATGCACCGGTTGCCATCACCGTCATGGGTGCCGGAGCCATTTCGGGGCGGGATCCGCTGGTTACCGGCATGATTGGCATGCATGGCTCCCAGGCCAGCAATATTGCCGTGGACGAGTGCGATCTTCTGCTTGCCGTGGGCTGCCGGTTTTCCGACCGGGTAGCGCTCAAGCCGGATACTTTCGCGCAGCATGCCAAGATTGTACAGATTGATATCGACCGTTCTGAAATTAACAAGAATGTGGAAACCGATCATCATATCATCGGGGATGCACGCCGGATCCTTGAACTGCTTATGCCCATGCTTCAGCCGCTTGACCATACCGAGTGGAAAAATGAAGTGTTCTCGCACCCCACAGAAACGATCTATGATGAACAGCCTGACAAGCTGACGCCGGGTGATGTGCTTTCCACCATTGCCCGTCTGAGCCCGGACGATGCCTTTGTCTCCACTGATGTGGGTCAGCATCAGATGTGGGCGATTCAGCACTTCCATTTCGAGTACCCTGGTCAGCTGCTGACTTCCGGCGGGTTTGGCACCATGGGGTTCGGGCTCGGTGCAGCCATTGGTGCCCAGACAGCGTTCCCGCACCGAAAGGTTGTGCATATTACCGGTGACGGTTCATTCCGGATGAACTGTAATGAACTCTCCACTGAATCATACTATGGCCTGCCGATCATTACTGTCATCTTTGACAACGGAACCCTGGGCATGGTCCGTCAGTGGCAGACACTCATCTATGGCGGCCGCTTTTCCCAGACAACGCTTGACCGCGCACCGGATTTCGTTAAGCTGGCAGAAGCATACGGCCTCAATGGCATGCGTGTCTCCAACCTGGACGAGTTCGAAAAGGCATTCCAGACCGCTCTGAACTCCGACCGCGGTTCAGTCATTGACTGCCGTATCGATATCGATGAGAAAGTCCGGCCCATGGTGGGCGGCGGAAGCCATATCACGGACTTCATGCTGAATTAAGGAGGACGGCGTATGAACAGTATGAAAAGACACACCCTCGCCGTACTCGTGGACAATGAGTCCGGCGTGCTCTCCCGAGTCGCCCGACTGTTTTCCGGCAAAGGCTATAATATTGAAAGCCTGGCTGTGGGAACAACGGATAACCCGGCGATTTCCCGTATCACCATAGAAGTCCTTGCAGATAACAAGCAGCTTGATCTGCTCTGTAATCAGCTCCGGAAGCTGATCTGTGTGCATTCTGTCAAGGCACTGACACCGGAGCATGCCATCCGGCGTGAGCTGATGCTGATCAAGATTCTCTCCGGAGACAGTGTCCAGCGAAACGAGATCATTCAGATTGCCAATATTTTCCGTGCTTCCATCATTGATGTGTCCAAGCAGTCAATCACGCTTGCCGTGATCGGAGACGAAACCAAGACAGAAGCCATTCAGAACCTGCTTCAGGAATTCGGGATTCTGGAGCTTGTTCGCACCGGTATGGTTGCACTGGAACGCGGACAGTATACCATTGATGAACAGACCAAGGAAAAAGGCGAATTCGATTACGGGAAGAATATCCTGCGCGAATTCTCCGAAACCATCATGTAAGGAGGAGTGCTCTGTATGCAATCCGATCAGATCAAACGCGGTGTGGAACGTGCACCGAACCGTTCTCTGCTCTATGCTCTCGGCCTGACCGAGGAGGATATGGAACGCCCGCTCATCGGTGTCGTTTCTTCCTATAATGAAATCGTCCCGGGACACATGAATATTGACAAGATTACCGAAGCCGTCAAGGCAGGCATTCTGGAAGCCGGCGGGTATCCGATCGTATTCCCTGCCATCGCCGTATGCGACGGGATTGCCATGGGACATGTTGGCATGAAATACTCACTGGTCAGTCGTGACCTGATTGCCGACTCCACAGAGGCCATGGCCATCGCGCACCAGTTTGACGGTCTGGTCATGATTCCCAACTGCGACAAGAATGTTCCGGGGCTTCTTATGGCAGCAGCACGCCTGAACCTGCCCACAGTCATGGTTTCCGGCGGACCCATGCTTGCCGGTACACTCAAGGATGGCCGCAGGACCTGCCTGAGTCATATGTTCGAAGCCGTTGGCGCTTATAAAGCCGGCACCATGGATGAAAACGGCGTACGCGATTATGAGGAGAACGCCTGCCCGACCTGTGGTTCCTGTTCCGGTATGTATACTGCCAACTCCATGAACTGCCTGTGCGAAGCCATCGGCATGGCACTGCCCGGCAATGGCACTATTCCCGGTGTTTACTCTGCACGTCTGCGCCTGGCCAAACAGGCCGGACGTCAGGTCATGGAAATGTTCCGGCGCAATATCCGTCCGCGTGATATCATGACCGCAGATGCCTTCCATAATGCCGAGACCGTGGACATGGCTCTGGGCTGTTCCACCAATACCATGCTTCACCTGCCCGCGATCGCACATGAAGCCGGCATTGAGCTGAACCTGGACATGGCCAATGAGATCTCCGGCCATACACCGAACCTGTGCCATCTAGCCCCTGCCGGGGATACCTTCATGGAAGACCTTGACCGTGCCGGCGGTGTGAGTGCAGTCATGCATGAGCTCGCTGAACTCGGTCTGCTGAAAACCGACCTGATGACAGTAACCGGTAAGACGGTCGCTGAAAATATCCGCAATGCGGTCAACCTGGACCCGGAAATCATTCGTCCGGCAGACCATCCTTACTCCACCACCGGCGGCATTGCCGTACTCAAAGGCAATCTTGCGCCAGACGGCTGTGTTGTCAAGCAGAGTGCAGTCGCTGAAGAGATGATGGTACACGAAGGTCCTGCCCGTGTGTTCGATTCCGAAGATGATGCGATCGCTGCCATTTACCGCAAGGATATCCATCCCGGGGATGTTGTCGTAATCCGCTATGAAGGCCCCAAGGGTGGTCCGGGCATGCGTGAAATGCTCAATCCGACCAGCGCTATTGTAGGCATGGGGCTCGGCTCCAGTGTTGCACTGATCACCGACGGACGTTTTTCAGGTGCCACCCGTGGTGCCTCGATCGGTCATGTCAGTCCTGAAGCCGCCTCCGGCGGTCCCATCGCACTGGTGGAAGAAGGCGACCGGATCCATATTGATATACCGAACCATACCATAGAGCTTCTGGTTGATCCGGAAACTCTGGCAAAGCGACGGGAAAAATGGGTATGCCCGCCGCCCAAGATCACCACAGGATATCTTGCCCGTTATGCACGTCTTGTCTCTTCCGCAGACAAGGGTGCCGTACTGCTCTGATCTCTGGAATGGCTCCCGTGGCACACCGCTGCGGGAGCCATCTGTACAACCAGGATCAGGCCGGAACATGGAAGGAAGAACAAGTTGAACCACATCAGGATATTTGATACAACACTCCGCGACGGCGAACAGTCTCCGGGATGCAGCATGAACCTGAAGGAAAAAATCAGGATTGCGCGGATCTTGGAAAAGATGAAGGTTGACATCATCGAAGCCGGCTTCCCTGTCGCCTCTCCAGGTGATTTTGAAGCTGTACGGGCCATTGCGGAAACCATTCACGGGTGCACGGTTGCTGCTCTGGCAAGGTCTCTGCAGAAGGATATCGATGTCGCCTGGGACGCCATCCGGAAAGCCGAAGACCCGCGACTGCACCTGTTCATTGCCACATCTCCGCTGCATATGGAGCAGAAACTGCATATGACACCGGATCAGGTACTCACCAATGCAGCCGAGCGTGTACGCCAGGCCGCTCAGTACACCTCCAATGTAGAGTTTTCCTGTGAGGATGCCACGCGCTCCGATCCGGATTTCCTTTGCCGTATTGTGGAAACCGCGATCCGATGCGGAGCCACAACCATTAATCTGCCGGATACCGTAGGTTATTTCACACCGGATGAAATGCGCCAGCTCATTGAGCAGGTCATGCAGCGCGTACCGAATGCAGACAAAGCCATATTCTCCGTCCATTGCCATAACGACCTTGGTATGGCAACGGCCAATTCGCTGGCCGGCGTCCTGGGCGGTGCCCGCCAGATTGAGTGCACCATCAACGGACTTGGTGAACGTGCCGGCAATGCCTCACTGGAAGAGGTGGTCATGGCCATGCGCACACGCCCGGATGTCTACGGCCAGCACCGTACACGCGTGGATACCACACAGATCAGCCGTGCCAGCCATACAGTCTACTCCATCATCGGTCAGACCGCACCGCTGAACAAGCCGATCGTCGGCCGTAATGCCTTCCTGCACGAAAGTGGTATCCACCAGCATGGCGTGCTTGCTGACAAACGCACTTATGAAATTCTCACGCCGGAAGCTGTAGGGATTCATACCCACGGACTGGTTCTTGGCAAGCATTCCGGACGACATGCATTTGAGGAGCACCTGCGTGAGCTCGGATATGAACTGGACTCGGATGAACTTGACATCTGTTTTGCCGATTTCAAGGTGCTCTGTGACAAGATCAAGGAAGTCACGGATGCCGACCTGGAAGCCATCGTCACACAT
>ONWQ01000021.1 GCA_900321565.1 uncultured Eubacteriales bacterium | reverse complement strand
CCCAGTCATTTCCGGCACGATACCGGTACCGGATTGTAAAAAGGCGCATGCAATTTTCTCTGTTCTTGCACCCATCACGAAAAATGCCTATAATAGTTTTGTTCATGGTGTTCTTCCAGACAACTCAAATCGATTCATGACGGAGTGAAGAATCTATGGTAGAAGAAATCCGAATCGGCGACGTGGTCCAGACACGGAAGCAGCATCCCTGCGGTTCCAGCGAATGGACAGTCACCCGCACCGGTGCCGATATCAAGATCCGCTGCAGCGGATGCGGACGCATTGTCATGATGGATCGTGAAACATTTCTGAAGCGCCGGAAAAAACTGATCTCTCAGGGTCCGGAACCCACGCCTGTGGATCCGGGATACTATGCCCCGTAACACGGTCACTGTCCGGCCATACTCTCTAATGAAAGGATGAATGCAACAATGCGCAAATCATGGGCATTCCTGCTCATCGTCCTTGCACTCCTGCTCTGTTCTGCAGCCGCCTTCGCAGACACCACCCTTTACTTTGACAAAATCTATGCGGAATGCACGCTCGATGAAAGCAATTACATCATACTCACCCCTGAGAACCTGGCCATGCATCAGGAATGGATGAGCAACCGTAACCTGACCAGTGAAAGCATGCTTGCCGACTGGGATGCCCGGGGTGTCCTGGCCCAGGCCTGGACCACGGAGGGCGATGCCTGCCTTGAATTCACTGCCGTCCAGGACGATGCTTCCCGGACCTGGTTTGACCTGGATCAGCAGACACCGGCCATCCGTTCCACCTACCGCAGTGGGCACCTGAAAGGCACCCTGTACAAGGATGAAGGCTATACCTACCAGAGCGCGGAATGGAAACTGACCAAACAGTACGGCCGTTTCCTCATGCTCCAGTACAAGCGCACGGTCGGTGAGGAAACCTACCGCGGGTATGCGCGCCGTGCGGTCCGCAACGGGTATACCATCACGCTGGATTACCAGGTCTATGGCCGGAAACTCAAGAATGCCGACCTGAACGCACTGAACAAGGTCATCGGCACCTGGCACTTCACCCAGACCCTGCCCCTGGGCACCGCAACCACCGGCAGCGGCAGCGAGATCACCCTGGTCTCCCAGACCGCCATGGCCTTCACCAAGGAACCCCCGGCTGAGACCAGTACAGGCACCTTTACCGTCAAGGGCACCTGTGATCCCAACCTGCATGTCATCGGTGTCGTCATGCGCATGTCCGGCAATGAGCCCGTGCGTGTGGAAACGGATGCCTCCAAGAAAGGCGCCTTCTCCCTGGACGTCAAGCTCCCGCAGGAAGGCACCTGGCTCATGACACTCACCTTTGTCAACGGTGATAAGGTAGTCGGCGAAAAGGTCTTCAATACCACCCTGTACCAGAGCACACTCCTGACCGTCAATTTCGATACACCTGTGCCGGATACGTTCCCCGAGGATAAGTTCGTGCTTTCCGGCACAACCATCAAGGGCGTGAAGATGCAGCTGATGGTGGATGGGATCATGAACAAGAACATTACCACCGGCGGCGCCGGCAAGTTCTCCTTCAAGATCCCCACTGAGACCGAACAGACCTACAATATTACCCTGACACTGCAGAAAAAGAACTACACCACCCGCCGCTTCAACTGGACTGTCACAAGAAAGCTCACGGAAGAGCAGTGGCAAGAGCGCATCAAGGAAGAGGCCATCAAGCCCGCCTATACCACACTCACAGACAAGCTCACCGGGTATAACGGCCGGATCATGACCTATGCACCCTACCTTGAAAGCGTGCAGATGGACGGCGACAAGTATGTCCTGTTCATGGCCATGCGCAACAGCAAAAAGAATGGCTTCTCTCAGCGCATCGTCGTCATCTCCGAGACCCCGGCACCCATGCAGGTCGGTGAGCAGCACCGCTTCTACGGCACGCTCAACGGCACCTATGAAGTCATTGATGAAGAGAACGGCAGCCGGTACTATCCCTGCTTTGATCTCCTTTACTGGGCCGACTGATCCTGAACCTGTTTCGGCTGCAGCTGCCTAACCGGCAGAGTGCAGCCGTTTTTTTCTGCTCTTTTTCTGTACATATCCGCTTTCGCGTGTCCATCCCTTGCATCTCATACCCTGTCATGTATAATAAATGTGTGATCTGCAATCGGCAGAGTAGCTTCAGGCGCGTTAAGTGTTCATGAACGGGGAGTTGTCATGAAACGAAACCACGTGGTGCGGTGCCTGCGGCGCATCCCGCTGCTATGCAAGACTGCCTTTTCGTAGATCCAATTCAGATCAGGAGGTGGTCTTTTTTGGCTTTCCGTGATTCCGCAAAACGTTTTTCCCAGCAGTCCATCCGTACACGCAAGCTTGTCACTAATGCCGCGCTCATTGCGCTGCATGTCGTGCTCTGCCAGATCGCAACCATCCATATCGGCAACAGCCTGAGGATTACGATCTCCGGCATCACCGAGTCCGTAGCCGGCCTGCTCTTCGGTCCCCTGTCCGGTGGTCTGGTCGGCCTGCTCGGAAGTCTCCTGGACCAGGTCATCCGCTACGGCCTGACCGTAACCACAGTCCTCTGGATCATCCCGGCTGGTCTCAAAGGCCTGCTCTGCGGCTGGTATGCCAAAGCGCATGCCTATGACCTCAACCCGCTCCAGATCTACTGGGTGCTCGTGGTCACAGCAGTCATTGTCACCAGCGTCAATACCTGTTCCATGATCGTGGACGCCACGATCTTCGGGTATAAGACCGATGCCACTGTGCTCGCGCAGATGGGCATCCGCTACGTGAACGGCGCTCTCACCTCCCTCGCCTATATGGCGGTCATCGCACCCCTGCTCCGGAACCTGCGCAGATTTCCCGGGATCAGGGAAATGCAGGAGTAATACACAGGCTTCCGGCTCATCCGGAAGCCTTTTCCTGTATAAAGCCGATCCGCGACTGATTCTTCCGGGAAACGCGCATATCGCTCTCTGAAGTTTCGGCGAAATCTTGTAAAAATTGGCACTTTTCGCCGAAACTGAATTCAGAATTCAGAACGATTGCGCCTTCCCATCGGATGATTCCGTGTGTGTGGACTGCAATCAGGGATTCGTCATCAGTCACAAAAAAAGAGACACTGAAAGCTTTTCCGCGTCTCTTCTGAAAAGGTTTTCACCCTGATGATATATGAAAAGGTACTCATGCAGGATATACAATCTACGAATGAAACAGGTCATCCAGCACAATCTGGCTCTGGACAATACCACTGTACATGTTTTTCCTGATCCCATACGTTGTGATCATGGTGATGATCAGGGTTTTCCTGCTGGCCGTCACTCGCCTGAACGCTTCCACTTTGTTCCGAAGTGTCATCTCATACTCCCGGTCGATAACATATTCATTGATAGAATACTTCATTTCACAGAGGTGAATGACCTGATCCCTGCGTTCAATGACCAGATCAATCTGGGCACCGGGCACGCCAAGTTCATTGTCCCCCTTTGTATACCAGACAGATTCTTCAGTCAGTACACCACTGATTCCGAGTTTTTGCCTGATCTGTTCCGTATGATCCTTGCAGAGCTGCTCAAATGTCAGTCCTGCCCAGGCGCGTCTTGCCGGATGATCTCCGGAGTGCATCCAGTAGTGCGCATCTCTTCCGCTCTGTCCGGAAAGAAAGCGAAAATAGAATGCCGTATAATAATCTGACAGCTGATACCTGGCATCTTTGATCTTTTTTCCGTAGAACCTCGAAATGCGAATAAAGCCTGATGCCAACAGATTATTCAGAATCAATGTCAGGTTTCCGTTGTCTGCAATACGGGTCTTCTTTACAATTTCGCTTCTTGTCAGTCCGCCGGTCTTTTCACTCAGTGCCTGAACTACTCTGATGTATACATCGCTGTTTGAGAACAGTGTTCTGTACAGATGTTCGAACTCATTCCACAACAGTCCCCGCTCCTGGAAAAAAAGCTGATCAATGTTTTCTGCAAGAGACAGCTTTCTGCTCAGAAGGTTCAGGTAATAAGGGATTCCTCCCATAATCATATAGCATTCCGCAATCTGATCACGTGACCATTGGATACCTTTGGATTGCAGGAAAAGCTCTGTCTCATGCAGGTTGAAAGGTCTGAGATCAATTCTGCAGGTCAGGCGATTGTATAATCCCCCGCGGTTTTTCGCAAAATGCTCAACCATCCAGGTTGTCGATGAACCGCATACAATAAAAACCAGGTT
>ONWQ01000427.1 GCA_900321565.1 uncultured Eubacteriales bacterium | reverse complement strand
CTGAAGGGCGGGATAGGGAAAACAGAAGCCCTGGAATTTGTTGAACTGAGGTTCGAGTACGCCATCCAGGTACTGAATGGATCCGGGAAGCCGGCCGTCCTCACGCTGAGTGTCCATAAAAAGGCGGATATTGTTCCATGCAACGTCCGGCCGGTACAGCGCATACATTTCACCGCCCATGGGCTGCGTTTCCAGCCATATCTTGTTATATCCGCCGCCTTCTACGAGAACGGGAGTTGTGCCAAACAGACGGATATTCTGTTCACACTTGGAGAGTGCCTGGTCATACAGCGTCTGAATCACCGGATCGCTGCAGGTGAATTCTGCCAGAGTGTCCATAAGCATAGAAAGGCCTCCTTCAGGGTGGCAAGGCGGACGGAGAAATTCTGCTGGATACCGGTATTGTACGGGAGAACGGACAGAAAGCCAAGTAGGAGAAATTCTGAAAGTCCATGCGGCTGACGGAATGGCTGAGCATGGCCTGAAACCTCAGGTTTTTTGCGGGATCCGGAAAAATTCGCAGAAATTCTGCAACTTTACAGCCGGGAAGTCCAGGGCTATCATGAAGGCATACAGAACGAAAATTGCATTGAGATTCGGGAAGGATATGAGGCACATGACAATACTGCAGAAAAAAAGGAAAAGTGGTGGAGGCAGACTGCTGTCCGCAGGGCGCGTGATCCGCAGGGACTGGCAGCTGTGGGTTCTGCTGCTGCCGGCACTGTGCTTTTTTGTGGTCTTCTGTTATTTCCCGATGTATGGTGTCCAGATTGCGTTCAGGGATTACAAGGCGGCGTTCGGGATCACGGGCAGTCAGTGGGTCGGACTGAAGTATTTCGAGAAATTCTTTTCAAGCTATTACTGCGGAAGAATGTTTGCCAATACATTCCTGCTGAATTTCTATGGCTTGCTGTTCGGGTTCCCGATTCCGATTCTTCTGGCGATCATGCTCAATCAGCTGAACAATAAACGGTTCAAGGGGTTTGCCCAGACCGCGATCTATGTACCGCATTTTATTTCCACTGTGGTTCTGGCCGGTATGATCTACCTGTTCTTCTCGCCTACGAACGGTATTGTGAACCATCTGATTGTTGCCCTGGGCGGGAATCCGATCTATTTCATTCTGGAACCGAACTGGTTCCGACCGCTGTTTATCGGGTCGGAGATCTGGCAGAACGCAGGATGGAATACCATTCTGTATATTGCGACCCTGACCAGCATAGATCCTCAGTTGTATGAGGCGGCGACCATAGATGGTGCGACCCGGTGGAATAAAATCCGGCATATTGATATACCGCACCTGATCCCCATTGCAGTCATGATGCTGATACTGAACTGCGGGTCTCTGCTCTCCTCCAATACGGACAAGGCACTGCTTCTTCAGACATCAGGAAACATGGCGACATCCGACATTATTGGTGTGTATGTGTACAGTGTCGGTATTGCGGCCAGCAAGGCTCAGTATTCCTATGCCAGTGCAATCGGTCTGTGCCTGAATGTGATTAATTTTGCCATTATCATGCTGGTCAACGGCATCTCCCGGAAGGTTTCAGAAATCAGCCTGTTTTGAGGCGGAAAGGAGCAGGCAATATGCAGCCGGCGGTTCATCATTCCACAAAGATACGCGAAACACAGAGAGACAGAGTTTTCAACGGGATCAATCTGGTGTTCTGGATCCTGATCCTGGCGATTGTGCTGTACCCGCTATATCTGATCCTGATTGCCTCGGTTTCGGACCCGGATGCGGTTCTGGAAGCCAGAGTCCTGCTCTGGCCGGTTGATTTTTCACTGATGGGCTATGAAGCCGTGTTCCAGTACAGTGAACTGTGGGGTTCCTATGCAAACTCCATTTTCTATACACTGGTGGGTTCAGCACTGAGCGTTCTGATCACACTGGGTGCCGCGTATGCGCTCTCACGGCATTTCGCAGGCAAGAGAATTGTGAATCTGGCGATCACCTTTACCATGTTCTTCTCAGGCGGTCTGATCCCGATCTTCCTGAATGTCCGGGATCTGGGCCTGTATAATACCCGGATGATCATGATCCTCATGAACCTGGTTTCCGTGTGGAACCTGATGGTTGCCAGGACCTATATTCAGACGTCCATCCCCAACGAACTGTATGAGGCAGCCGTGATGGACGGAGCGGGTCACTTTACGTACTTCTTCCGCTGTATTCTCTCGCTGAGCGGTACGATCATTGCCGTGCTTTCCGTTTATTATGGGGTTGCACGGTGGAATGACTATTTCACTGGTCTGATCATGCTCCGGGACAGGAAACTCTATCCGTTGCAGCTGGTGCTTAAGGAGATACTGGCCAGCCTGACCTCAACAGGGTCCTCGGATACATTCTTTGAAGCGTATGCGGATAATCTGGGTGGTCTCCAGGAAGCACTGCGCAAGGCGGAAGTCGCCAAGTACTGCTGTATTGTGGTATCCACTGTGCCCGCGGTTCTATTGTACATTTTCATGCAGAAGTATTTTGTCAAGGGTGTCATGATCGGATCCCTGAAAGGTTAAGTTGTGATTTTCGGGCGGAGCCCGAACAATATATCAAATCAAGGAGGTTTTCTTATGAAAAAACTGGTAGCCCTCGTTCTTGCCATGTGCCTTGCTCTGTCTGTAGCCGGTGCGTTTGCGGACAAGGTGGAACTGACTGCGTTCCAGTATGCGCTGGAGAATCAGAACACTGATTTCAACAATCTCTGGTTCTTTGATGAACTGGAGGAAAAGACCAATACGCATGTAACCTTTGACATGGTCAAGGATGCAGACTGGAGCACCCGTGTGAATCTGATGTTTGCCGTACCTGCCGAGATGCCGGACATGAT
>ONWQ01000380.1 GCA_900321565.1 uncultured Eubacteriales bacterium | reverse complement strand
AGTCCGGTTCATCCCCACGCATGTGGGGGAAACTACCTGCACCTGATTCTCGGACACGATGCAGTTAGGTTCATCCCCACGCATGTGGGGGAAACACTAGAAAAAATGGCTCTATTGCTTGCGTTTGATTAATTGCAAGCCATCTAAGTCAATAATCTGTCGTGTCGGATCACCAAGCATTTTGATCTGATATCCCTGTTCATTATTATATGAATAAACCATGAGAGCTCCTTTAGTATCGTAATTGCTGATTTGCTCCCATATCTTATCCCTGACCATAGCATTTAATGACCCAACGAATATTCCTGGGCGTACTTCAATCATCCAGCGAGTCAATATCCCGCGTAATTTTTCTGGAGCATTTTCAAGTATATATACTACCATCACTCTTCATCTCCAGAATAATTGACCCCTCCTGGTATTTCACCATTTGGATCCCATATATTCCCTACATCCTGGCTTTCTCTCTGTTCACTGTCTGCGAGGGCGAAAATCCATTCTATATCTTCAGGAATACGCTTTAACAAGTGATAATGCTGGAACATGCGTCTGCAACAACGCCTGACAGCCCCCGACAAATCAGATCCTGCATTTATTACAGCATCAAAAGCAGCCGGTATCGTTACTTCTGCTTTATACAGATCAGCTATATCATAAACAAATGATAATTGCTTTCCCGTATGAATAAAGCCAAGCCCAGGTGAATATCCCAAAGAAACAATCGCCGCCTGGCATACGCTGTACAGGAGAGCATTCGCCTGAGATAAAGCCATATTGATGGGATCCTGATCATTCCAGTCGTTTTTCTTATAACTTCTGGCCGACCATGGAATCCCAGACACACATGATGCAAGCCTGTAGGCTTCTCTTACTCTTATTCCTTCCATCCCACGGAGTTGCTGCAAAGTATAATCCGGATTGGATATATCACCAAATCTTCTAAGATACATCTTCTTGGCGACTTCAAGTCTTGATTCAGGATTAGTACATAAAGCCGCCTGACGCAACAGGTTCTCACTGCTTCTGGTTTCACCTGAACCGGATGCATAAAAATGCAATCCCGCTTCACCATACCATATAATCATACAACCGTTTTCTGCAGCTGTTTTTATCGCTGCATGCGTCACCTTTGTTCCCGGACCCAACATAAGACATGTTACAGCCGAAACAGGAATTGCTGTACGTCCATCATTCTGGACAGCAACAATAGAGCTGTCCTCCTGTTCAATGACAGCATGTTCCAGATATACATAGCTGATACTGTCCCGCAGCTTCGGAAGTGCCTGCAGATCCTGTTTCATTTTTATATCCTGCCAATCATCAGCATGCCAAAGCCATATGACTTTTCCGGACCAATTCCCTGCAGGAAACCTCTGCAAAAAGATTCTGGTTCTGTAATCTTCAGGATGCCTTCAAATGGAACTCCTGTCAGGAAGAACTCATGCTTTTCCTTGTTCCCCGAAGTCAGAACCTCTTTCCCGGTTTCATGCGATTCCACAATAGCAAATCCGTTCTTTTCTCCCTGGCGAACCAGCCATTCGATTCTGCTTTGCGGATTCTGAAGCAGTACCCTTCGACTGTTTTTCCCTTCGCTCTTGACTTTCTTTGTTGGACAGGCAATCAGAGAAAAACGGAACATCCTGTCGCGTGTGAAGGCTTCAAAAAGTGCAGAAATATCCTGCTGCTTTTCACAATAAAATCCACTGGATTCTATACGTTCCCATCTGGGCACATTTTTGCTTTGGACATACACGGTCAGCTTCTGATCCGTTTTAATTACACGATACAACACCTGTGCTTCTTCTCTGGAACAGTCAAACGCCTTCATAATTGTTCTATGCATGTCCTGGCAATTCCGAAGACTCTGACGGACACCTGGGGCAGAAATCTGTAATGACAGTCGGCTCAGATACAATCTTCTTCACCTCCGACAGAAATGGAATACGCCTGAATCCATCGAGCCGAGTACTCATTCCTGTCCGCACGAATGATGTTGTCATGCCTCATCATTCTGCGGGCATTTGGATGCAGTTCTACCTCAGGCTCAATATCCATCTCCACCTGCACAGTCGTATT
>ONWQ01000035.1 GCA_900321565.1 uncultured Eubacteriales bacterium | reverse complement strand
CTTCCTGCAAAAAGTGATGGAAATTCACGGGAAAAAAGGATACAATAGGAGTGAAAGAAACCAACTCAAAAAAAGGAGACACAATATGGGTAAGCTTGTCATGGGATATTGGGATTGTCCGTATTGCGGAACTCAGGAAATCCCCGGAAATGTCGAAACCTGCCCTTCATGTGGCCGCGGACGCGGCGACGTGAAGTTCTATATGAAGAATCATGCGGAACAGAGCACCCGCGATGAGAACGACCGAAGTGACATCGAGTATGTATCCGAGGAAGAAGCCCAGAAAGTCAACCGGAATCCGGACTGGTACTGCTCCTTCTGTCATACTCTGAACCATGACGATGCCAAGTTCTGTACGAACTGCGGGGCAAGCCGTGAGGACTCAGAAAAGAATTACTTCGATGTGCAGAAGGAAAAGGAAGCCAAGGAGGCAGCACAAAAGGCAGCACAGCCTCAGCAACGCAGTGCATCCCCCGGAAAGAGCCGGTTGCCCCTGCTTCTGATCATTGCGGCGGTGATCATGGGACTGTTCGTATTCATGAACGGCAACAAGACACAGTCCGACCTGCAGATCACTGGACTGAACTGGCAGAGATCGATCGAGATTGAACAGTACCTGCAGTTCAGTGAATCAGACTGGACACTGCCGGAGGGCGCGGAAGTCACCTCGCGCAAACAGGAGATCCACCACTATGATACGGTGCTGGATCACTACGAGACCGTACAGGTCCAGCGTTCACGGGAAGTCCTGGATCACTATGACACATCCTATACCTACAGGGATATGGGTAACGGCCATTTTGAGGAAGTGGAACACAGCACACCGGTTTACCGTACGGAGTACTATATGGATACGGAACAGCAGCCGGTGTATGTACAGGTTCCCAGATTCCAGACCAAGTATTATTACACTATCTGGCGATGGAAAGCTGTGCGCGAGGAAACGGCATCAGGGAACGCGCATGATGCAGCCTGGCCCGAACTGAACCTGGCTTCGGATGAGCGGGAAGGCACTCGCAGGGAAGCCTACCGGTTCACAGTGGAAAATACAAAGAACAAGGAACAGGCAACGTACCGGATTGCCGAATCCTACTGGGATCAGCTGAACGTGAATGATGCAGTATTCATTACAGCCAAACGGACCGGCGCGGCACCATTCCTGTCAGACAAGGACGGGAACAAGATCACAGACCTTGTTAGGGAACAATAAGAAGCGAATCAGGGCTGCAGAGCATGTAACAACATGCTTTGCAGCCCTTTTTATTGTTTCTTGTTTACGAAATAAAATAGTAACACTCGAGCTGATAATCAAACTGATTTTGAGCATTCTATAGTACTGATATGTCATAAATCCGTAGGAAGCTTTGTACTTATTAGTGTTGACAATATATTTGCTTATAGTGCAGAATGTAAGGGTAGAATTGTGTTTTCCATGCTTCTATTTTTTGTTCTTAAAACATGTAAAACAATTACAACAATCAGTATCATCAGAATGAAAGAAAGTATTGATGCTATATTTTTCTTAGCACGATCACTGATGCGACTAACATGATGGGTACGCATTGCTCTTTTTAGAGTGCTTTACGGACATGTTATCTCCATTTGACCTTGCCATTTTGATTTTCGATATTGTTCATAACCAGGCAACAAGTATATAATAAGAATGTATTTGTGACAAACTCACCAAGAATAATATACTTCAATGCCATCAGTGATTGAAGTGAAAAGGCTTGAGCAAAAATGAGCATTACAAAATCATTGACATGTAAAGGATAGAACAATATGCAGTTTTATACACATAGAGAAAGATGTTCTGCAAGAATGCACATGGTATTGCTATTTGCTTGGGCAATAGTTTTCATATTTATGGCAAGCGCTACAGCGGAACAAGGTGAAAACCATAATGTCATAGAGAACGCGAGAATAGAGTCTTTGAAAATACACTGGATAGCACAAGAAAATCCAGATAATCAGAATGCTGATGATAGCGCTCTTTCGAAATCAGGAGAGAATACATCAATAAGTATCAGTATATCAGGTGGGATTAGCTATGCTCCTGGTGCGATTCGTATAACAATCCCGAAAGATATCTGGGATAAGAGCGATGCGGTGGGAACAATCGGGAATTTGACATTATCTATTCCGGAATTATCATCCCAAGGCCTAGATTTTCAATACGGAATCAATAATAAAAATGAGTATGAGATTGTAAACACAAGTTTGATATCAACAAAGAACGAGATAAAGATTTGGATAGGGTTCAAGGAAACTGATCAGAATCAGGCAATTGATGGAACAGATTTGGTTCCGGTAGAGTTAACAATTGAGGTTATTAATCCAGAAATCAAAACACGCGATGCAGAAGATGCAACGCAATCAAATTTGCAAATCACGTGTCTTAGTTGGACAAGAACTATTGAAATTGAGCAGTATCAGCAGCTCAGTGAATCAGGCTGGATCTTGCCAGCGGGTGCGGAAGTCACCTCGCGCAAACAGGAGATTCACCACTATGATACGGTATTGGATCACTACGAGACCGTACAGGTCCAGCGTTCACGGGAAGTCCTGGATCACTATGACACATCCTATACCTACAGGGATATGGGCGACGGCCATTTTGAGGAAGTGGAACACAGCACACCGGTTTACCGTACGGAATACTATATGGATACGGAACAGCAGCCGGTGTATGTACAGGTTCCCAGATTCCAGACCATGTTTTATTACACAATCTGGAGATGGAAAGTTGTACGCGAGGAAACGTCGTCAGGGAATGCGCATAATGCAGCCTGGCCTGAACTGAACCTGGCTTCGGATGAGCGGGAAGGCACTCACAGGGAAGCCTACCGGTTCACAGTGGAAAATACAAAGAACAAGGAACGGGCGACCTACCGGATTGCTGAATCCTACTGGGATCAGCTGAACGTGAATGATGCAGTATTCATTACAGCTGAACAGAGCGGCGCGACACCATTCCTGTCAGACAAGGACGGGAACAAGATCACAGACCTTGTAAGGGAACAGTAGAACAGAGATTCATGAGGCTTACAGGATACCTGATATCCTGCAGGCCTCTTTTTTGTATGGATTATCCCAAAAACACGAACATTGACGTTCTGGAAGCAAAATACCTGTTTCTTTCCGGATCCATCTGGCCTGCAGCATGTGAAGAACAGAAAATGATGAAAACAGGTCTGGATTTACGTATGTGATCCTGGATTCTCTATTGACAAACAGTGCCGAACTATATAGACTGCATTCGGAAATTTGTTCACTTTTTATTCAGGAGGTTGCTTTTCGATGAAGCGTTTATTCAACCTTGAGGCAAGCGGTACCAATGTCCGGACTGAGATTCTTGCCGGTATTACAACATTTGCGACCATGGCCTATATTCTGGTCGTGCAGGCGGGATTCATGACGGATGCAGGCATGAACGGAACCGGCGTCATGCTGGCTACAGCCCTGATTTCCGGTCTGTCTACACTGGCTATGGGTCTTTATGCAAAATCCCCCTTCGCACTGGCTCCTGGCATGGGTACGAATGCTATTCTGGCATACACGCTCGTGGCTCAGGGCATTTGCACCTGGCAGCAGGGCATGGGTATTGTATTCATTTCCGGCATGCTGTTTGTACTTCTGTCCATATTCAAGATCCGTGAAAAAGTTGTGGAAATCATTCCGAAAGTGCTTAAGATCGGTGTGGGTGCCTCTGTGGGTGCGTTCCTGATCCGTCTTTCACTGGCCAATGCCGGGATGATTTCCGTGAGTGGCTCATCGTTTGCCCTGAACCTTGATCTTGCCAATCCGTCGGTTCTGCTCTCCTGGATCGGCCTGACGATTACCCTGATTCTGTATTTCCTGCGCGTCCGCGTGAACGGCAAGACCTACCATGTCCGTGGTTCCCTTCTGATTTCCATTATTCTTATCACGATCATCGGGATCTGCATGGGACAGGTTTCACTGCCGGCATCCCTGGTCACGACCAATGCGTTTTCCAACCTTGGCGATGTGACATTCAAGCTGGATATTCTTGGCGCACTGAAGCCGACACTCTTCACATTCCTGCTTATGTTCTTCATGTCTGACTTCTTCTCAACCCTGGGCACCGCTCTGGGCGTGGCAGGCAAGGCCGGAATGCTGGATGAGAACGGAAATCTTCCGACCATCGGCAGGATTTTCCTGGTGGACAGCTGCGCAACGGTTGTCGGTTCTCTGTTTGGTCTGACCACTGTGACGACATACGTTGAATCAGCATCCGGTGTGGAAGCCGGCGGACGCACAGGCCTGACTGCTGTGGTGACAGCCTGCTGCTTCTTCCTGAGCATGTTCTTTGCTCCGCTTTTCCTGATGGTTCCGACTGCGGCAACGGCACCTGCCCTGATCGTTATCGGTATTTCCATGATGCAGACACTCAAGGATGTGGATTTCAAGAG
>ONWQ01000078.1 GCA_900321565.1 uncultured Eubacteriales bacterium | reverse complement strand
TAATGCGTAAACCACAGGTTCAGCCATTCTGTATATGTATGTTCGCCGATCCGGATGTCTGTTTTCGTCTGTTCATTCGCCGGGGTCACATGCCCGTTCTGGTGCAGAAGCACCCGGACATCGCAGCCGGAGCGCAGGAAGGCCCGGCGCATGAGTTCAAACTGTTTCGGACGCACGGTCTCATCATTCAGTCCATGGACAATCAGGCCCGGACAGTGCACCGTTCTGCCGGAATACTCGCGGTTCTCCCAGAATGGTCCGTAATCCCCGGCCAGGGCAATCTGTTCATCCCGGAGCCTGGCCAGGTACTGTTCATAGGTTGTCTGCAGTGGTGTCACATGCTCCGTAAAAAACCGGCTGGCACACATTGCTGCAAGGTCTGCAATGAAATCATATGATGAAAGCAGACCGTTCGGCGCACCCTGACTGTTTGCATACTCGTACCAGCTGGCCGGTGCAGCCACCGGTACAATGGTTTCCAGGCCTTCCACCCCGCTGCATGCAAGCTCAAAGGCCATGGCACCGGCGTAAGACCTGCCGGTCATGCCGATCCGGCCACTGGACCAGTCCGCATCAATCCGGATGTTGCTGCTGCAGTCGGTGAATGCATTCCGTCTGCCGGTCAGCCACTCGATCACACAGCGGAAGGCTGCTGCTTCCATCTCACTCGTGCAGCATTCCACGCCCTCCGAGCCCCAGGTGCCCAGCCCGGCTGACTGCACCACGGCAAACCCGCACAGAAGCAGGTCGTCATATGCGGTCAGGTTCCCGAGATACTGCTGTCCGAAAGGGTCTGTATCCAGCGTATAGTTCCAGTCCGACGCGTCGGCAGCTTCGGCGAGCTCCAGGGTGCTCATGCTTCCCTGCGGGACACGCTTGGCCGGCTGTGTACGGAGACTTGCCTCATCAAAGTCAGAACTGCCCACAGGCGGCAGTGTCGGGTTATACCCGTACATGCCAGCAATGTATGGCCGTGCTTCATAAATCACAGGCGCTGCATACACACCTTCCGCCGCAGGCCTCGGCAGCTGAACCATGGTCTTGATCAGATCCGGCATGCCGTCCATGTCCGTATCATAATCCGTTTCCACATAGACCACAAAACGGAGAATTTCGCTCTCTTCATTGGAATATGCCGGATCCCATGGGTCTGAATAGCGCACAATCTGCTGCGCCATGCCGTTCTCGATCCGTATGCCCTCTCCGGCCTGTGCACGGTCTGTCATCACCAGGCTCAGACAGAATATCAGGTTCAGGAGCAGTATACCTGCCTTCTTCATATTCTCTCCTTGATTTTTCATGTTGAATCTTCGGTCCTCTCCGGCACGCTCTGTAAAGTATGCCGGCACAACGTGATTGAAAAGCTTTCTGCAGACAGACCCAAAAGTCTGTCCGGATGCCCGGGGCTATGCAGTTCAGCCACCTTCCGGACCATTATACCATTCCCCGGGAAGGTCGGATGGTTCCCGTCAAAAACCTTTCAGAAAAATGTTTTCTTCAAGGTTCATTTAAGGTTTGCTCTGTAGAATACCACTGTCAGCAGGGAACGACCTGCTGCAGCAACGCAAATCCGAAGGAGGCATTCATTATGAAGAAACTGATCGCAATCCTGATGACTGTTTGTTTCCTTTTTGTTTCAGTCTGTGCTCTGGCGGAATCTCCCCTCGGAAACCCGCCCGGTGATCCGCCGTCAGGCGGCCCCGGAGGTACACCGCCCGGCGGCATGCCCGGTGGCGGCTTCGATGGTTCCGGAAGCAGTGCAGACATTGAATATACCGCTGTCACCGAAATTACTTCAGCGGATACCCTGACTGATGCAACCTGCACCTCCGAAACCGCGGACGAAAGTGCCCTGATGGTCAATACGGCCGATGCGGTCACGCTGAATCACCTCACGGTCAGCAAGACCGGAGACTCCAACGGCGGGGACAACTGTAATTTCTACGGTCTCAATGCTGCCGTCCTGGTCATGGGCGGATCCACCACAACCATTGAAGGCAGCACCATCACATCCGATGCAGACGGTGCCAACGGTGTGTTCAGCTATGGCGGCAACGGCGGACAGAACGGCGCAGCCGGCGACGGTACCACTGTGATCATCCGGGACACCAGCATCACCACAACCGGCGACGGTTCCGGCGGCATCATGACCACGGGCGGCGGCGTGACCTATGCCTATGACCTGACTGTGGAAACCAGCGGGCGCTCCTCCGCAGCCATCCGGACCGACCGTGGCGGTGGCACCGTGGTCGTCGATGGCGGCAGCTATACATCCAATGGTCTGGGTTCACCTGCCATCTATTCCACGGCAGACATTACGGTAAGCAATGCCACTCTGACTTCCACACTCTCTGAGGGTGTATGCATTGAAGGCATGAACTCCATTGTCCTGAACCAGTGCGACCTGACTGCCAACAATACCCAGTGCAATGGCAACGCAACCTTCCTGGATACCATCATGATCTACCAGTCCATGAGCGGCGATGCTGACAGCGGCACTTCCTCCTTTACCATGAACGGAGGCAGCCTCACCAGCCAGAGCGGGCATATGTTCCATGTCACCAACACGCATGCCGTGATCACACTGACCGGTGTCACACTGGTCAATGAGGATCCGGAGAACATCCTGCTCTCTGTCTGTGACGACGGTTGGAACGGTGCGGAAAGCATCGCGGAACTCAACGCAGTCAGCCAGACCCTGTCCGGTACCATTCTGGTAGGCAGCAATTCCACCCTCACCCTGAACCTGAGTGATCACAGCAGCCTGGAAGGCACTGTCTCAGGCGAGATTACCAACGCCAGGGGCGATACTGTTTCCACCCAGACCGGCACAGTCCATGTAACACTGGATGAAACCAGCACCTGGACACTGACCGCCGATACCTATATCACCTCGTTTGAGGGGAACGCAGAAAACATCATCAGCCAGGGCTATACCCTGTATGTTGACGGGACAGCACTTGAAGGCACAAACTGATTTCCCGTCAAGGCATCAGAAAAGCTCCTTTTGCACAGGACCCTTCCCTGCAAAAGGAGCTTTTTCCGTCTGTCTGTTTTTCGCTCATTCAGGTTCTCTGATTCGCGTATGCCGCAAATCAGAAGAATTCCTTTCCCTGAACCGTCGCAAGTTTCTCTTCAAGCAGGATTCTGTCCCCGTCTGAATACGGGCACCGTATTGCCTCGTCCACATGCTCCACAGCAAACGAAAAACTTCCGAAGTTTCCAGGCGGGATCAGGGTATCCACCCCCAGAGACAGTGCATACCGCATGGCGGCAAGCCCGAAGGCCGTATCATCCAGGTCAATCGGCTTGCACCATGACTTGGGGAACGCGGACGTTTCCCGCTCCTCACGGCTCTCCCACCTGCGCTCCACAAAGGCTTTCATGCCAAGAACACCCATATTCCGCGCCCTGGCTTCACGGATCAGCCTTGAGCCCATACCGTGCGCACTATGCATGAACCAGTTAAACGGGAACAGTACTGTATCGAAATCAAATCGTTCCAGCATGCACAGGGCTGCGTCCTCCTGATGTGCTGTGAATCCGATAAACCTGACAAGCCCCTGCTCCCTGATCTCACGCATCAGTTCCATGACCCCGCCCGGTGCAAAAGCCTGTTCCACATCTTCCATGCTCTTGATTTCATGCAGCTGATAGGAATCCAGATACGTGGTG
>ONWQ01000183.1 GCA_900321565.1 uncultured Eubacteriales bacterium | reverse complement strand
ATTGTATTCAGGCTGCTTGCCTCGCTAATGCAGATGGTTTTATACGGAGACTTCCCGACGGCTATCATACAAAAATCACAGGGAATGGAGCAAACCTTTCACAGGGCCAGAGGCAATTACTCGCGATTGCCAGAGCCGCCGTTGCCGATCCGCCTTGTCTTATTCTTGATGAAGCAACATCTTCCATTGATACACGCACAGAGATATTGGTTCAACGCGGTATGGATGCCTTAATGCGTGGAAGAACTACCTTTGTAATAGCCCATCGTCTGTCTACTGTAAGAAATGCAAATTGCATTATGGTGTTAGAGCAGGGACGCATTATTGAGCGTGGAACTCATGACCAATTGATCGAGCAAAAAGGGAAATATTATCAGCTGTATACAGGGAATCAGATAGCAGATAATGCCTGAACACTATATATGAATGGGAGCAGTCGTCATGTTTAAAAAGAAACCGGCAATTAAAAAGATTCCGGAAGGATACGAAGCAGTGCTTCATGTCAGTATTTGCACAGGTGAAACCGCAGCTGGCTTTCTGGATACACATACCGGTCACTTTAAAGAGGTTCAACTGATTCAGAATGAACATGATCTTCAGGACTTTATGAAACAATTTGGTATCGAGAATTCGCTTCGCAAAATATACTGATTCAGTATATCTTTCATGTAACCTGTGCAACATGTTTTAAGTGTTTAATTATAAAACGTGAGACCGTCAAATTGCGATCTCACGTCTTTTTGCATTTGGTATATCAATTCTATCCGAGAAGGCACTATCCGTTTTTCCTTATGCGTTCCACTGCTTCAATTGTTGCCTCTAGTGTATTAAATGCAGTTAATCTGAAATAGCCTTCACCACTCGGTCCGAATCCCGACCCAGGAGTGCCAATTACATTCGCGTCTTTGAGAAGGTGATCAAAGAATGTCCAGCTATCCTGACCATCGGGTACTTTCATCCAGATATATGGTGCATCTTTCCCTCCATATACGGTATACCCTATTTCTTCAAGGCCTTCCCGGATAATCTTACTGTTCTGCATATACTCTGCTATTACATTGCGGATCTGTATTTTCCCCTCATCGGAATAAACAGCTGCTGCCCCTCTCTGAACGGGATAACTGACACCATTGAATTTCGTTGACATACGGCGTTTCCACATAGCATTCAGTTCAACCATTTTTCCACTTTTTGTCGCACCCTTGACCGCGTGTGGTACAACAGTATATGCACATCGTGTGCCGGTAAAGCCAGCTGTTTTAGAAAAAGAATTGCATTCAATGGCTATTTGATCCGCTCCTTCAATTTCATATATTGAAAGAGGAATATATTCACTTGTAACATATGCCTTATACGCGGCATCAAAAATAATGAGTACATGATTCTGGATTGCCCAGTCCACTATTTTTTTCAGTTGCGCATAATTCAAAACCGTTCCAGTTGGATTATTTGGATAACACAAATAGAGAACATCGACTGGCTGTGCGGGAAGTTCTGGAACAAAACCATTTTCCGCATTACAAGGCAGGTATACCAGCCGGTCCCACTTTCCATTTATATACTGTCCCGCTCTTCCGGCCATCGCATTACTATCAACATATACTGGATATACAGGATCTGTCACCGCAATAATTGTGTCTTCAGAAAATAGCTCCTGAATGTTACCAACATCACACTTAGCACCATCAGAAACAAATATTTCATCATAGGCTAAGTGAATGCCACGAGATTCATAGTCATTTTTCAGTATTGCATTAACCAGAAAATCATATCCATAATCCGGTCCATATCCTCTGAATGTATCCTGATGCCCCATTTCTTCGACAGCCTCATGCATTGCCTTGATGACTGCCGGAACCAGCGGCTTGGTTACATCTCCTATTCCAAGGCGTATTAAGTCGACCCCGGGATTAGATGTCTGGTATTCCTTTACCCTTCTGGCAATCTCAGCGAATAGATAAGAACCAGGTAGTTTTGTAAAATTCTCATTGATGTGAAACATTCTTATTCCCCTTCCGAAGGCCATTCACCTTCATAGACAAAAGATGCCGGACCTTCCTGCTCAATATGACCATTATCTTCACGCCAGCAAAGCTGTATCTGTCCGCCCAAAAGGCTCATTGTAACTTTACGTTCTGTCAAGTGTTGTGATACTGCGGCTGCTAAAACCGCACATGCTCCGGTACCACATGCCAGGGTTTCACCGGATCCACGTTCCCATACTCGCATCCGCAAATTTTGTCTGTCTGCTATCTCAACAAACTCTGTATTCACGCCATCCGGGAAAGCAGGATGATGTTCAAGCTGGATGCCAATTCTTTGTAAGTCCAGATTGAAAATAGAATTACAAAAAATAACCAGATGCGGGTTTCCCATTGAAACCGCGTAACCAATCAAGGGATTTCCCATTAACTCCAATGGAATTTTATTAGTTCGATATAATGATGTTAAAGGAATCAATTCTGGATCAAAAACAGGTACCCCCATGTCAACACGAACACTTTCCACTTTGTCATTGCGGATTTTTAAATAAAGTGTTCGGATCCCGCTGTCTGTGGACAGCACAATTTCAGTTTTTCTGGTCAAACCCTTTTCATATACATACTTTCCAACGCATCGGGCAGCATTACCACACATCTTTCCCACTGATCCATCTGAATTATACATCCGCATCGAAAAATCAGCCTGTTCACCGGGACCAATGATCACCAGCCCATCACTGCCAATGCCAAAATGCCTGTCTGACATTCTTCTTGCCATGATTTCTGGGTTCTCAATCTTTTCTTCGAAACCATTAAGATAAATGTAGTCATTCCCAGTTCCTTGCATTTTAGAAAAATGCATGGTTGCCGCCCTCCATCCTGCCACAAATCATAAAAACTATTTCCACGACAGTATAACATGGAATAAGCATATCCGCTTCCCAAAAACAAGGAAAACACAACACTCTATTCAATTCTCGTTCCTGGCTAGCCATAATGTCATCTTTAAATACTCGCAGTATTCTGAAATTGCATGACGTATTCTGCAAAGCACACAGAAAAGAAAAAGCAACGTGTTGTACTGCACATATACAGCAACACTTTGCTTTTCTGATTCATGCACACGATGGCAATGGCTCTCTTATTGCACGATTCCGATGGCTTCCAGGGGGTTCTCATTGCTCACAGCTTCATTTTCGCCTTGCTTTTGTTGTTGTCCCTGTTCGCGAATAAGCTGATTCATTTCATGTAGTCGAGTAATCCGTGAACGTATTCTCATGTTTGTCAGCGCACTACTTTTATAATGATCGAACACCATTCGACTACCCATACTCGCTGGTATAGCTGCCCAGATACCAGCGACAGAACTTACCAGGGCACCGACTCCGATTGCGGTACCCGTCTTTAGCATTCTTCTTGCAGCATCCTTGGCGCCCGTTTTTGCATGCTTTCGACCCAAAATAACCTTGGAGCCTTCAGCAAATGCAATAATCACAAACGGCAATGCAGAGCACAATGGGCTCGCCACATCATTCAGCATTCCCGCCTGTTCCAAAGCACCTGAATCCACTGCGATATTATCTGCGTAAGTAAGTCCCGTAGAAATTGCATCTATCAATGTATCCTTCTGCCGCTTCTTATACTCAGTTACCATTTCCTGATAGCTTTTCATTCAATGGCTCCTTTCTCCACTTACAAAACAGATTGTATTAAATGCATAAGAGTAACCAGTACCCATGCACCAGCTCCAACAATTACCATGATAGTTAGCTGATGCATAAAACTTCCGGAAAAATGCCACTTACCCAACTTGATCCTTTTGATCTCCTGGTTTTTTTCCATTGTGCTGATTCTGGCTTCCAATGCATCCATTCTCTTCTGCAGTATCTGGCTCTGTCGTTCTATCTCCTCAGTCAACTGCCCGTATTCTTGACCCGAACGTGTTTCCAGCTTTTCCTGCTCCCGAATCAGGTTTTCAACATCAGTACGCAGTTTAGCCTGATCTTCACACAATCCTTCGGCAACAAGCGTCATTTCAGATGTAAAGGCTTCAACTAATTGATGCGTATTCTCGCCACGGATTCCCCGAAGGGTCTGGGTGATCCGTTTTATTGGATTGATTTCCTTTACTGTTGTCACTAGAACTTCATTATCAGGCACTTTACACCCTCCTTTCAGGTTTCTCCAAAGAAATTATATATCACACCATACATTCTGCTCAAGCTTCTTTTCTTAAAACCACATTAGAATCATGCCTGAACACAGAAAAAGAGTTTTAATTGCACTTTTCTACTGAATGCGCTAAAATGCGCTCTGGAGTCTGAAGAAAGCAAAAGAATCTCCCGGTATCCTATTATCCCTATTTTGAAAGACTAGAAAAGGAGTCGGTCCAATGAAGCGTTCCAGTGGCATTCTCATGCCTGTTTTTTCGTTACCCGGAAAGGGTGGTATTGGTTCTCTTGGAAAAGAATCATTTGAATTTGCAGATTTTATTCATGCATGTGGTATGTCCATTTGGCAAGTACTTCCTATGGGGCCAACAGGCTATGGTGAGTCTCCTTATCAATCCACCAGTATTTACGCAGGAAATCCTCTGCTGATTTCTCTGGAAAAATTACGTGAAGAACACCTTGTAGAATTCTCCGACGATGAGTTCGAAGCAGGTGCAGATCCCAACTGCATAGATTACCAGGCAGTCAGACAAACTCATGACAGTCTACTTCGACGGTGTTATCTGACTTCGTATGATAAGCTTAAAGACAATATTGAGGAATTCCGGCGTGCTCAGCCGTGGGTTGACGATTTTTCTCTTTTTACCGCAGTAAAAAAACACTTTGACAATATAGCATGGAGAAGTTGGCCAGATGAAGGAATACGTCTACACAAAAAAGAAGCAATAGATACATTCCGAGTATTGTTACAAGACGAAGTTCGATTCGTAACTTTTTGTCAATTTCTTTTCTTCGAACAATGGAATGCACTACATCTCTATTGCCGAAAGCTCGGTATTCGTCTGTTCGGAGACATGCCCATTTACGTTGCTGAAGACAGTGCTGACACATGGACCCGTCCGGATGTTTTCCAACTCGACAAGAATCGGGTCCCGATCCGTGTCGCGGGTGTCCCTCCGGATTACTTTTCCGCCGATGGTCAGCTTTGGGGGAACCCGCTTTACAACTGGCAACGTCTGTATGCAACACATTTTCGCTGGTGGATACAGCGTATGCGGCATATGGCTCAAATGTATGACATTGTCCGCATTGATCATTTTATTGGCCTTGCAAATTACTATTCTATTCCTTACGGTGCATCAACCGCTCGCTTTGGCCGCTGGTTCAAAGCCCCGGGACGGGCTCTTATCAGAACGCTCAAGACTGAACTACCCGATCTTGAAATCGTTGCTGAGGATCTGGGCTGTGTAAATGATCGTGTACAGAGACTGATTGATTATTCCGGGTACCCTGGTATGAAAGTGCTTGTTTTTGGCTTTGACGGCCAGCAGAATACGCATCACCCATCGAATTGGGTCAAGCATTGTATTGCATATACAGGCACTCATGATAACGATACTGTTCTCGGTTATCTACGTCGTGCAGATGAAGCAAGTATTCATAAAGCCATGGAATACACTGGCATGAGAAGTATTGAAGACGGTCCCGTTTGTTTTGTCAGAACTGCAATTGAATCAATTGCAGATACTGTGATTATTCCAATGCAGGACCTGCTTGGCCTGGACAATTCTGCTCGTATGAATACTCCATCGACAATAGGTAACAACTGGCTTTGGCGTATGACCAAAGATGCCGCTTCGGATGAACTGGCAAATTCTGTATATCAATTGAATTTGGCGTCCGGGAGGTTATCTGAATAATGTGGAACAATGACATATCAGCCAAAGACCTTATGCATTCCATTGAGCAGAATCTGAGCGTGCAGTTTCATTGTACAAT
>ONWQ01000248.1 GCA_900321565.1 uncultured Eubacteriales bacterium | reverse complement strand
CCATTCAATAAGCAGACAGATGCAGCCAGTCCGGCCGCCTGCCCTGTTTCCATGCACGGCACCTGCACACGGGTCGCGGCAAAAGCAGAAAGCTGAAGCCCATCCATAACAGGCATTCTGATATCGATCAGGCAGATATCAGGCTTATGCTCAATAACGATACTAAGCAAAACTTTGAGTTTCCTTGACACGAACAATTTCAACGTCTTCATTAACAAAGAATTCTGGTGCATCAGTTATTACTGCGGACACTCGAGATATAGGCATGGCATTGATAGCGGTTGTGCGTTCTGCCTTCGTACGTGAACACAAAAGTATGGAACGGTGAGCATGCAAGGCGATTTCCTGCATTAATGAAGCATTCGCCATCGACCGACAAGTAATATGATGTGACGAAATCCCCGAGCAACTGAAAAAAGCTATATTATAGTTGAATCGAGACGCTGAAGTAACAGCAAGGCGGCCGGAGACGGATAAGTTCTGAGGAACCAAGCGTCCTCCTAGGCTAAGCACATGATGCCTTCCTTCAGGAAGAGACAAAACTATTTGTAAGCTGTTTGTGATTATTGTCAGCCTTTTTTTGTCTTGAAGGAATGGCACCATTCCAAGTATCAGTCTGGATGCATCCAAATAAACGATGTCTCCATCCCGTATCAATTCAGCAGCAGTACGCGCCATGCTTATTTGTTCATGCGATAGTTGCTCGCTTGTAAAGTGTACTACAGTTTCTTCTGCTTCCCCCGGTGTTAGTGCCATTGCTCCACCATGTGTCCGAAGCAGAAAGCCACTTTTAGCCATTTCATTCAAGTCTCTCCGAAGAGTAGAGGGGCTAACGAATAGCACTTGGCTCATCTCTTCAACGCTCATATAGCGATTCTTATTTAGAAGCGAAAGTATCATATCAAATCTTCCTCTTTTCATGAAAACTCCTTCTCATACTCTTATAACATTGCCAGTCTCAGGAAAGCTTGGATCATCAGTTATTAGTTTATCTACTTGGCTGATATGGATCATATTATAGGGACGAAACTGCTTCATTTTAGTTTTATCACACATCAAAACAGATTGTCGCGCACGAGAGAAGGCACTTTGACGTACTGATACGCTATGCTCGAGCGCTTCTGCAGCCCATCCATCTTCTGTGATTGCTACGCTGGACACAAAAGCAAAATCATAATTGTATGAACGAATTACTTCGACAGCAAACTCTCCGTAAAAGGCATGAGAAGGCGCATAATACTCTCCGCCTGTCAGAATCAGTTTGTGCCTCGAATCGCGCATTAGATTCATCAGCATCAAGCTGTTGGAAACTATTGTCAAATCCAGCTTTTCATCAAGAAACGATACCATACTCAGAACAGTGGTTGACGAATCCATAAAAATAACACTGTGATCATGAACCAGTTTGCTTGCTTCGCGTGCAATCTTTTCCTTTTCCTTAGCGTTTACAGCGGCACGAAAGTGTACTGAAGCTTCAGTTCGATGGGCTTGCTGCGGGATCGCTCCGTTTCGATTCCGTCTTATCAATTGTTTTTGTTCTAGGTCAGATAGGTCCCTTCTAATGGTTGCTGGGCTTACTTTAAATAGGTCACATAATTGTGGGACTGTAGTAAAACCTCTTTCATCTAGAAAACGCAGTATTCTGTCTAATCGTTCATCACGTAGCATAAGCTTAGCCCTCCAGAATCATTTTCGAACATAGATTCGCTCAAAATCAATCATTATTCTTTGTCGTTAATCTTATTATACGATTAATTTGGCTATAAATCAACCATAAATTCGTCAAAAATGATTATTGAGATAAATTACAATCAAATATTGCCAACACATAGAATGGCTGATACAATACAATTAGAATTAGTCGGTGATTACTCGACTAAACCAGAAAATCGAAAGAGAGGTAAGAAAGATGAAGAAATTGTTGTCAGTCGCCCTCGCACTTACTATGCTATTGTCTGTCGGCATTTCCTTTGCAGATGTTGAACAACCTGCCGGATGGCCAAATGGTGTTATCTCATGGATTATTCCTTCTTCAGCTGGTGGCGCGGCAGATACCTTCACGCGTGCTTTAGGAAATGCTGGTTTGGGTGGTAATGTGGTGGTTGAAAACATTTCCGGTGGAGGCCAGTCGATCGGCATGTCCGAATGCGTCACTCGTCCGGCAAATGGGCAAACATTAATCACGCTTTCCACAACAGGCCTGATTACGCAACCCTTAACCGCGGATGTCATTTATTCTGCCAAAGATTTCCGCTATATTACAAAACTGGCAAATGATTCTGTTGGTGTTGCAGTAACACGACCCGCTTCCGAGCTGGAAACAGCTGAGCAGGTTTGGGAATTAATCAATGGTGACCGTGAATATGTTGTTGGTGTTAGCTCTATAGGCGGTCACAGCCATGTTGAATTCGCACATGCCTTGATGCAGATTGGCAAATACGATAATGCCAAATTTGTAACCTATTCAGGTTCGAATGGTGTTATGCAGGCCGTACTTTCAGGTGAAGTTGAATTTGGTCTGATGGATGATAACTATATCGTTCCTTATGTCAATAATGGGGAATTGAGAGCGCTGATGACGCTCTATTCCGACCGTACACCATTACTGCCCGAAGTCAAATGCCTTGGGGAATACGGAATTGAAGGGCTTGCTCCACTCGCAGGTGTTAAAATCGTTGCATTGCGCAGTGATACGCCTGACGATGTTGTAGAATGGATCAAGCAGCAGATCAATAAAACCATTCTCTCCGAGGAGTATCAGAATTTCCTGGTTACCTCAGGAGCTGGCGCAATGACTGAGATCCCGACAGAAGAATCGATTACGCAGTGGGTTG
>ONWQ01000190.1 GCA_900321565.1 uncultured Eubacteriales bacterium | reverse complement strand
TTCCGCTGAAGATGAGGAACATGAATCATTGCCTCCCGTGTTACCTTATAATAAGCCGTGCGTACCTCTGTCACATTCCCCAGAATCCGGGTCTGTACACGAGTCGCCTCACCGTTCAGCGCTGCTTCCATGTCCACATCAGCCAGCCAGTAAGGATAATAGACACCAGCAAAATCCTGTAATGTCTCCTCAGAGAAAAACTCCGGCCGGACAAAGTGCTTTTTCCGTATATATTCCCTGAACTTTTCCTGCGCCTGTTGACGATCAAACTGAAACGGAATCACACCGTCCGGCCGGAAAGTCTCACTCAGCCGGTCCGTCAGAATCACAGGACTATGGCAGTAATAGCAACGTGTTGCAGCTGTTGTTTTGTCTGTAATGATCTCGGCTCCGCAGTTCGAACAATGATAGGACTGCATAGCCTCCGGCATCGGATTGTCCGGCACAAAAGAATCAGGGGCTGAAATATCATCTTCATTCAGTGATGTTTGGCAGAAAGGACAGATAACCGCCTTGACGCCCGGCTGATACTCGAGCGAATTCCCGCATGAAGGACATTTGAACATCAATACCTGTGCCATACTCCTCACTGCCTTTCCTTTACCGATGGTTCATCTTACCATGCAAGATACGAATCTGCAATTCCTGCGCCTCTGCTGTATACATCAGCTTTCATCAGAGCAGCCATGTTTTTTCTGTTTATACGCTTGACGTCAGCTTTCCGTCATGCTACCATCAATGAGTCTGAACGCAGTTCATAATTACGAACTTTGAGGTGAGTCCAGATGGAACAGGGAAATCGAACACTGTATCGAGGTCTTCAGATGCTGAACCTGATCTCGCTGCATCCTGAAGGACTGACCCTTCAGCAGCTGGCAGACTGCCTGCAGTGTCCAAAATCCAGTGCTCACAATCTTGTGCATACATTGGAAGATACTGGCTTTGTCCGCATGAATACGCAGCATCGGTATGTCCTTACATTCAGAACATATGAAATCGGTGCCCGTGCAGTTCAGAACACCGATGTGTGGCATGAAATGCGGCGCGCCATGCGTGAGGCATTCGAAGCCTGTAATGAAACCATGCACTCCGGAATCCGCAGTGGGAATGAAGTACTCTACATCGATAAGATTGAAAGTACTCAATCGATCCGGATGTCTTCGAAAATCGGCATGCGATTGCCTCTTCATTGTACAGCCATGGGAAAAGCCTTTCTCTCGCAGATGGATGATGATGCCATCTGTACACTGTACCCTGATGAACAGCTGCCGGTCATGACACCCCATACAGTTTCCACGCGGACAGAGCTGCTCAGTCAGGTCCACAGATTCAGAGATCTTGGATACGCGATGGAAAACGAAGAGAATACTGAAAACGTTTCCTGTATCGCTGTGTGTGTATCAGAGCACGACCATGCTCCAGTCTATGCCCTGAGCTTTTCCATCCCTTCGTTTCGCATGACAGAGGAAAAGCAGGTTGCATGCGTTTCTCTCCTGCAGCATGCGAAAGCCCAGATTGAACAGGTTCTGGCCTTACTATGAGTCCTGCGGTACACCCGCTTGGATAGATTGATTTTCAGGAAAGGAAGAGTCCCATGGATTTTCTCGAGAAACTCTCTCTTGCCGGACTGGTACCTGTCATTAAGGTTGACGATGCCAAGGATGCCGTCCCGCTTTGCCGTGCGCTCAGCAATGGCGGTCTGCCGGTTGCAGAAATCACATTCCGTACCGATGCTGCTGAAGAGGCCATCCGACTTGTACATGAACAGTTGCCTGAGGTGCTCCTCTGCGCAGGTACAGTTCTGACCCCCGAGCAAGCCGATCGTGCCATGGCCGCAGGTGCTGCAGCCATCGTATCTCCTGGTCTGAATCCGACTGTTGTCCAGCACTGCCTCGATCATGGTTATCCGGTCTGTCCGGGCATTTC
Source organism: uncultured Eubacteriales bacterium (assembly GCA_900321565.1). Lineage (GTDB taxonomy): Bacteria > Bacillota > Clostridia > Christensenellales > Aristaeellaceae > UBA2943. The sequence goes on along the minus strand of ONWQ01000190.1, from coordinate 4,901 downwards.
CTCACCGTCTGACATTGAAGTGGCACTTTCCATGGGACTGACTGCAGTCAAGGTTTTCCCCGCCGAAGCCATCGGAGGAATCAAGCTGATCAAATCCATGGCAGCTCCCTATCCTTCACTCCGTTTCATGCCCACTGGCGGCATTAATGAAAACAATATGCTGGATTATCTCTCGTTCGGGAAAATTCTCTGCTGCGGTGGCAGCTGGATGGTCCCCGGAGATGCCATCAAAAACCAGGACTGGAATGCCATCACGGAACTGACGCGCTCCGCTGTCAATAAGATGCTTGGATTTGAGCTGCGCCACGTGGGCATCAATTGTGCCAATGAAGAGGAAGCACTGCGCCAGGCAACTCTGCTCGCCGGACTCTGGGGGTGGAACGTCAAGCCCGGTAACAGCTCGGTCTTCTGCGGAACAGCATTCGAGATGATGAAAAAACCATACCTTGGTGAAAATGGTCATATCGCCATTGCCACCAACAGTGTTGCACGTGCTCGCTGGCACCTGGAACAGCGTGGTTTTACCTTTGATGACAGCACTGCCAAGATGAAGGATGGAAAAGTCAATGCGATCTACCTGAAAGATCAGATTGCCGGTTTCGCCTTTCATCTTGTTCAGAAATAAACCCATGGTGATTTAAAAAAGGAGGAATTTCTTATGGCCAAAGTTGTAACCTTCGGTGAAGTCATGCTCCGTCTCAAGTCCCCCGCCTATGAGCGTCTGTTCCAGTCTCCAGCACTGGAAGCCACTTTCGGTGGTGGTGAAGCGAATGTATCCGTTTCCCTCGCCAATTATGGCATGGATACGGCTTTCGTTTCAGTACTCCCCAAGGGAGACATCGGAGATGCATGCATCCGCGAGCTCCGTGGTTTTGGTGTAGATACCTCAAAGATTGTCCGCAAAGACGGCCGTATGGGCATTTATTATCTGGAAACCGGTGCCGTCCAGCGTCCTTCCAAGGTCATCTACGATCGTGCAGGTTCCACAATCGCAGAAGCAGTATCCGGTGATATTGACTGGGATAAGGCTCTTGAAGGTGCAACCTGGTTCCACGTTACCGGCATCACTCCTGCCATTTCTGAAGGCGCTGCCGCTCTTACCATGGAAGCTGTCAAGGCTGCCAAAGCCCGTGGTCTGGAAGTTTCCTGCGATCTGAACTACCGTAAAAAGCTCTGGAAATGGGGCAAAAAAGCCGACGAAGTCATGAAAGAACTCGTCAAGTATGTTGATACAGTGATCGCCAATGAGGAAGACTTCCAGATGTCTCTGGGAATCTCTGCTGAATCCTCTTCTGCCGTAGAAGAAGGCCAGATCAATGTCGAACTGTACAAAGCGATCGCAGCCAAGGCTATGGCAGAATATCCGAACATCAAGCGTGTAGCGATCACACTGCGTGAAAGCAAGAGCGCCAACCATAACGACTGGAGTGCATGCCTGTACAATGGCAAAGATTTTTATCTTTCCCGCAAGTATGCAATCACTGATATCGTGGACCGCGTAGGCGGCGGAGACAGCTTCGGCGGTGGTCTGATTTATGGTCTGAACACTTACGATGATGAAAAGACTGCCCTTGAGTTTGCTGTGGCAGCTTCCTGCCTGAAGCATACCATTCTGGGCGATTATAACCGTGTCAGTGCCAGCGAGGTCGAAAGCCTCATGAAGGGCTCCGGCACAGGCCGCGTACAGCGTTAATTTCTCTCACTGAAACAGGTGCAGCCGCTTAGCTGCACCTGTTTTTTATGCATAGCCGGTCAGGCTGTCATGTATACAGCAGGATTCTCCCATGACATCATTTTGCCTTTTCTCTCAGAACGCCGGAGTATTGCCTCTTGGGTTCCACTGCCGGACCCTGAGAATGACTCATCTGTACCCATGCCGGCTGCTACACTTCTGCGTGACGGCGGGTTCAGTCGATCGTCCCATCCCCGGAAACAGTCTGGATCTCAATACGGAACGGAGCATCCTCCCCTGACGGGAAATCACACTTCATATCACCACTTATGCTGTGCATTTTCGCCCGGACCCGTTCTGTCCCCGAGGGCAGCCCGACATGAATGTCCCCACTGGTGCTTTTCATGTATACTTCAGCATGATCGGTTCCGATCAGGTCAAGATCGAGATCCCCTGATACAGATTTCATGGACACGTGTTCAAAAGTTCCTTCCACTTCCATGTCACCATTCACAGTTGTCATGTTCAGTGTTTCATAGTCTGCCCGAACTTCAGCATCACCATTTACCATACTGATCTGTAGACTGTTTCCATGCATGGCAGTATCCAGATCAATATCGCCATTGGTTCCCTGAATTGAAATCTGAGGGCACCCCACCTTTTCCCAGGAGATATCTCCGTTCACAACATGAATCTGTACCTCTTCAAGATACTCTGCCGGGACTTTGATTGTCATGTCTCCGCTATGAACACGCTCCTGGACATAATTCCCGATTTTCTGCAGAACCTGTTTCATATCCATCAGTGTCCTGATACCCGAAAACAGGTTGTACCAATCCATACGTTCTACTGTGTACTCCTGTTCCGTTATACAGGTCCAGCCATTCTGATTTTCAACATGGAAACGTTCCTTTTCGCCTTCCGGAAGAATGATTTCCATAGTCTGACCTGATGTCATGGCGAAATGGACATCCGTATCCTTCAGGTTCAGTTTCAGCCTGCGAGTATACTGTGGTGCAGTCTCCACATCCTGCACTGATTCTTCAAAAACCTCTTTGTCCACATTCCGCAAGCTGCGTACAATTTCTTCCATTCCCTGCAGACTCTCAACTACAGCTGCGATCGCTTCATCTTCGTCAATACCTTCTGCAACCATTTCGTCAAAACGTTCCTGACAGTCTCGCAAAACAGCCTCTTTCATATCACGTGCTTCCCGGCTGTCTCCGGCATCTTCAAACACAATGTTTACCAGTTTGGTCACTGTATCATTCATAGACTATACTCCTTTCCTGTTCTGCTCGATCCATCAGAAGTTTTTCCAGTATGTATCGTGTCTCCATCCACTGGTTCTGTTCCTCCTGAAGTTTTGCCTTTCCGGTCTCAGTAATAGAATAGTATCTGCGCCTTGCCCCCTGTTGTTCACCACCCCAGTACGACACAATCAGGCCAGCCTGTTCCAGACGCCGGAAAGCTGTATACAGTGTTGCTTCCTTAAAGTTCAGCCCTCCGGCAGTTTTATCTGAAACATCTTTCTGGATTCTGTATCCATAACTGTCCTGATTGACCAGTTGAGACAGAATAATCGCATCCGTATACCCCCGGAGCAGATCCGCATTCATATCATCATTTCATTCCTTTCCGAAACTCCAGCAACAATCTTTATATTGCTGTCTGACGCTATATAATATATGACAATATACCTCGCCTGTCAATGTATATCATCATTAAAATTTCATGAGTATCTCTCTGAAATCAGGTTTGACAGAATTGCCAGAACTCTGTATAGTTCACAATTGAAGCCTGCCATCTCATCCCGGAGCAGGCGAACCAGTATCAGTGGAGGTTTCCAATGCAGAGCACAGACTCGATTCAGTACGTGAATGAAACACTGCCTATGATTGATGAAGAGGATCAGGAAGTTGACTTTGCTGTTCTCGCCCATGTTCAGAAAGATGGTTCAGAATACCTGATCGCCGTGGACCCGGATGATGAAGATGAAAGCATCATGGTATTTGAAATCACAGTCGACGATGACGGGGAAGAAGTATTCGCTGTTGTTGATGATATGGATCTGGCCAACCAGATATATCTGCTCTATGATGCACATTATGAGGACTATGAAATCGGTCCGGCTAAGTGATTCTTCAAGATAAGCCCCAGACATGCTCCTGCCGCAGCAGGGGTTTTTTGTTTATCCTGATTCATGTGTTCTGTCTGTTCCGGCAAAAAGAAAAACCTGGCAGTCCTTTCAACTGCCAGGCATCTCAACTGTCCGGTTACTGTAGTTTTTCTTTCATGACCTGAATTGCGCGGTTCAACTGAATATCCTTGTCATCTGCAAATTCATAAATCCCCGGATCATCTTCCGGAAGCTCGATAATCACATCCGGCGTGATACCAATCTGATGAACCTGATTCCCGTTTGGTGTATAGTACTGTGCAATGGTCATCTGCATACCGGCACCTTCATTACCAACCGGAACCACAGCCTGTACGATCCCCTTACCATAGCTCTGCACACCCACAATGGTCGCATCCGCACGATCCTTCAGCGCGCCAGTCAGGATTTCCGAACTGCTTGCACTGTTCTCATTGATAAGCACAACCAGCGGAAGATCTGTTTTACCATCCTTGGAATAAGTGTTTTCGCGGTATCCGTTCTTGTATTCCAGATAGTAGATGATCCCCTCATCCAGGAACAGATCAGCAATCTTTTCAGCATCAGCTGTCCACCCGCCCGGATTATCACGCAGGTCAATAATCAGCCCCCGGATTCCCTGATCGACCAGCTGATTCAGGGCCTCCTCAAATTTGTCTGCGCAGTCACCGGCAAACTCATACAGATAGATATAACCAATATGATCCTCCAAAACCCCGCTTTCAACACGGTTCACATTGACAACAGCGCGTGTCATCACTGTTTCCCGTTCTTCCCCGTCACGAAGGAATGTCACGTGTACATCAGTACCTGGTGTTCCGCGCATGATATCCACTGCATCCTGGAGTGTATCCGGATACACTTCAATGTCCTCAACCTGTTTGAGCACATCACCACGACGTACACCGGCCTTTTCTGCCGGGCTGCCTGTGAACACACGAATGACTGTACAGGTATTGGTCTGATAATTGGACGAGATCAGGATGCCGACACCCGCATACTCACCCGTATCATCATCCCACATCTCCGCATACTCTTCCGGCGGATAATAGAATGTATACGGATCCCCGA